>JABDRK010000398.1 GCA_013041785.1 Eudoraea sp. | reverse complement strand
ATCGGCAACCGCCGTAAGACATTTTTGTGCCTGCGCCGTTACTTCGGGGCCTATCCCATCCCCAGGTAACAAGGCTATCTTTAATTTCATCTATGCAATACTTTCTACTTTTACCTTACTGGCTTCAATAATCTTGTGAATATCGTCATCCAGTATTTCCTTCTTGCGATCTGCAAATTTCAGGAATTCCTGGTAAACTTTGTCCAACTGCAGTTTTGTGAGCTCATATCCCACTTTTTTGGCCCGGTAGGCCAGGGCTGCCCTACCGCTTCTGGCAGTAAGCACAATGGATGAATGGTCCACACCCACATCGTTGGGATCTATTATTTCATAGGTTTCCCGCTTTTTTATTACCCCGTCCTGGTGGATGCCCGAACTATGGGCAAAGGCATTGGAACCTACAATTGCTTTGTTAGGCTGTACAGGCATACCCATTTTCTGAGAGACCATCTGACTGGTGCTGTACAACAATTTGCTGTCGATGTCCGTGTCCAGATTCAGATAGGGATGCTGTCTCAGAATCATAACTACCTCTTCCAGGGAGGTATTCCCTGCGCGTTCTCCAATTCCGTTTATGGTACATTCAATCTGACGGGCCCCGTTGATAACCCCGGCAATGGAATTTGCCGTGGCAAGCCCAAGGTCGTTATGGCAGTGACAGGAGAGTGTAGCTTTGTCTATGTCTTTCACATGGTCAATCAGGTACTTCATTTTTGCCCCGTATTCCTCCGGGAGACAATATCCTGTGGTATCGGGGATATTCAGAACAGTTGCTCCTGCCTTGATAACAGCTTCGCAAACCTGGGCAAGAAATTCGTTGTCTGTCCTACCTGCATCTTCGGCATAAAATTCAATATCTTCTACGAAGGTCTTCGCATATTTAACAGCATCAACCGCGCGCTCCAGGACTTTTTCCCGTGTAGAGTTGAATTTGTATTTGATATGGGAATCCGAGGTGCCTATCCCGGTATGGATTCTGGGCCTTTTGGCATGCTTTATCGCTTCTGCAGCCACCTCAATATCTTTTTTAACCGACCGGGTGAGTCCGCATACGCGTGCATTCTTAACAACCCTGGCAATTTCTGCTACCGATTTGAAATCCCCGGGACTGGAGATTGGGAATCCGGCCTCAATAACATCCACTCCAAGCTCATCCAGGCGCCTGGCTATCACCAACTTCTGTTTGGTGTCTAACTTACAACCCGGAACCTGTTCACCGTCCCTTAAGGTGGTATCAAAAATGTCTACCTTTTCTTTAGTCATTATATTTGTATAAATTTAGTCTTAATTACGAAAATATACCTAGCGAATTGATCCGCCTTTAGTCCAGAGAAGCATTTACAACGTTTATTCACTTTTCCATAATACTAAAGCGCTGTATTACAACTACTTAAATTGCTTTTTTTACGATGACAAATGTCCATAAAGACGCTTTGTTCATATTGGTGAAATCCTTGTCGAAATCCGAAAAGCGACAATTTAAGCTCTATGTGGGCAGACTGGGGGTGAACACCGATGCCAAGTTCCTGGCGCTTTTCAATCTTCTGGATAAAATGAAGGCGTACAATGAAAAGCTTATACTCGAAAGTGGTATTGTAAAAAAAACGCAGCTTTCCAATCTCAAGGCGCACCTCTACAAACAGATCCTGGTGAGTCTCCGCCTCAACCCGGTTAACCAGAACATTCGGGTACAGATTCGGGAACAACTGGACTTCGCCACCATTCTTTATCAAAAAGGGCTTTATAAACAGAGCCTTAAAATCCTGGATAAGGCCAAAGCCGTGGCTATAGACAATGAGGAAAAGAATATTGCCTACGAAATCGTAGAACTGGAAAAGGTCATTGAAACCCAATATATCACCCGGAGCATCCCGGACAGGGCTGATGAATTGGCCGTACAGGCGAAGCGCTTATCTGACCAGAATGCCTTAACCAGTCATTTATCCAATCTATCACTGCAATTATATGGCATGATGCTCAAATTGGGTTATGTACGAAACGACGAAGACTACCAGAAGGTGCAGCGGTTTTTCAAGATGCATATGCCAGAATACAAAATGGAGATCCTTGGATTCAGGGAAAAACTTTGGTTGTATAAGGCACACCTGTGGTATAGTTTTCTCCTACAGGATTTTCTGTCCTGTTACAAATACGCCAGCAAATGGGTAGATCTCTTCTATGAAAACGAGCGTATGATCTACCTAAATCCTGTATTCTTTCTCAAAGGGAATCATTATTTGCTGGAATCACTATTCTTTGTCAAGTACAGCACACAGTTCCGGGCTACATTGGAAAAACTGGAAGCCGTGGTTGAGGATAAGAGCTTTCCGAGAAACGATAATATTTCTTCCTTGATATTTCTGTATGTGAATTCCAACAAATTGAATTTGCATTTTATGGAGGGTACGTTTGAGAAAGCGCTCTATCTGGTGAAGATCATTGAATACGGTATCGATAAACACAGGGACCGCATCGATCAGCACCATGTGATGGTATTGTATTATAAGATCGCCTGTCTTTATTTCGGTATTGGGGACAATAAAACCTGTATCGCCTACCTGAAGCGGATTATCAACAATAAGAACCTCAAGATGCGTGAAGACCTGATGTGCTTTGCCCGGGTGTTGAGCCTGGTAGCCCATTATGAGGCCGGGATGGACTATCACCTGGAGGTTCAGCTGAAAAGCACTTACAAGTTTCTCTTAAAAATGAACGATCTCCATGAAGTACAAAAGGAGATGATAAAATTCCTGAGAAGCCTGGGGGATATTTACCCCCATGAACTCAAGGCAGCCTTTCAGCAGTTGTACGATCGACTGAAAGTCTATGAGAACCATCCTTATGAAAAAAGGGCTTTCTTGTATCTGGATATCCTCTCATGGCTGGAAAGCCACCTTCAAAACAAACCTGTGGCCCAGATAATCAGGGAAAAGGCCATGACCCTTACCCGATAAGCTGTAGATCAGCTCACATTTTTAAAGACATAAATCCCATAGCAGCCCCGTCGGAGGGGGAGCTACTAAATGAATCGGTTCTTTCTTTACCGGGTGCATAAACTGTAACGAACGTGCATGGAGGTGGATACTTCCGTCAGGATTACTGCGATCATAACCATATTTGAGGTCCCCTTTTATGGGGCAACCCAGTGCTGCCAGTTGTGCGCGGATCTGATGGTGTCTGCCGGTATGTAAGTCGATTTCCAGGAGGATATAACGATCCAGCCTTTTTTGAATCCGATAAACCAACCTGGCCTGCTTGCTTCCCGGCACTTCTTTAGTATGCGCGTACGATTTATTTTGTTTGGGATTTCTTTTCAGCCAATGTACCAGGGTTTCCGTTGTTTTGGGAGGTTGCTCTTTGACCAAAGCCCAGTAGGTTTTTTCTGCCGTTTTTTCAGCAAATATTTTATTTAAACGAGTGAGTGCTTTTGAGGTTCTTGCGAAGACAACTACACCTGAAGTGGGACGATCTAGGCGATGGACTACCCCCAAAAAGACACGACCTGGCTTCTGGTATTTCTTTTTGATATATTCTTTTACGATTTCACTGAGCGGAGTGTCCCCGGTCTTATCCCCCTGTACGATGTCTCCCGGCCTTTTATTAACGGCGATAAGGTGGTTGTCCTCATACAGAACCTGCAGGTTCTGCGCATTGCTAAGGGTTTTTGCAGTCAAAACCTAGTACTGTTCTTCCTTGCTTGGGAAATCCAGGCTTTTTACGTCCTTGACATATTGGGAAATGGCATTCCCCATATCTTCATAAAGGTTCATATAGCGCCTTAAAAACCTGGGGTTAAACTCATGAGTCATCCCCAACAGATCATGGATTACCAGTACTTGCCCGTCTGCATACCGGCCTCCGCCGATACCAATTGTAGGGATGGTCAGTTTTTCAGAAACCAGCTTGGTGAGCTCGGCCGGAATTTTCTCCAGGACGATTGCAAAACATCCCAATTTTTCAAGTAATAAGGCGTCCTCAATGAGTTTTTCGGCTTCCTCTTTTTCTCTGGCCCGGACGGTATAGGTTCCGAATTTGTATATGGCCTGAGGGGTCAACCCAAGATGCCCCATAACCGGAACACCGGCATTCAGAATACGTTTCACAGAATCCTTGATTTCAATGCCGCCTTCAACTTTAACTGCGTGGGCACCACTTTCTTTCATGATGCGTATGGCAGACCTCAGGGCTTCTTTAGGATCACTTTGGTAGCTTCCAAAGGGAATATCAACCACTACCAGTGCGCGCTGTACGGCCCGGATTACGGAAGTGGCATGGTAGATCATCTGGTCCAGGGTGATAGGTAGTGTGGTTTCATGCCCGGCCATGACATTACTGGCTGAATCCCCTACCAGAATAACATCCACTTTGGCGGCATCCACGATCTTAGCCATGGAGTAATCATAAGCCGTAAGCATGGAGATTTTTTCCCCGTTTTGTTTCATATCCACAAGCGACTTCACCGTCACCCGTTTGTACTCTTTCTTTGCTGTTGACATGCTCAGGACATTAGGACAGTAAATGTAAGGAGAATTGCCCAAATTTATTAAGTGGACCGAGAGCACAATTAAATAATTCCTTATTTTTCCAATTCAGCAATTTTACCATGTCAAAAATAATGTTAGCCTTATGCTGCTTAAGTACTTTGTTACTGAGTGGCCAGCAGGACCAGGAACAGGAAGTAAAACAAACCATAATGCGTTTTTTCGAGGGGTTTCACAAACAGGATTCCCTGATAATGAAGTCGGTAATTGGCCCTAACCCAATACTGCAGACCCTTGGTCGGAATAAGGAGGGATTAACCGAAATCCGTAATGACTCCTTTGATCGCCTTGTGGAGGCCATTGTGTCTATACCGGATACCGTAAAATTTGAAGAACGTATCCATTCGTATCAAATAAGCATAGACGGCCCTATGGCCAATGCCTGGACCCCCTACGAATTTTGGCTTAACGATCAGTTCAGCCATTGTGGGGTGAATTCTTTCCAGCTGATCAACGACGGCTCCTCCTGGAAAATTATTTATCTCATTGATACACGACGCAGGGAAGATTGCCAATAGCAGGCAGGAAAGCCCTTTTTTTCGGACTAACTTGCACGTATTTCAATTACACTGTATAGATTTTTCCAAGCACTAGTGACATGATGTCAGGTTTCCGGACTTGGCATGTTGTTTGTCGTTTCCATGACAGCTTGTACAAGGAGTACAATTGGAAACACTAATTTAAAAGACACGAAATGAGTAAAATAATTGGTATAGATTTAGGAACAACAAACTCCTGTGTTTCTGTAATGGAAGGAAACGAGCCGGTAGTGATTCCCAACGCAGAGGGGAAGCGCACCACGCCTTCTGTTATTGCCTTTGTGGAAGGTGGTGAAATTAAAGTTGGAGACCCGGCGAAAAGGCAAGCGGTTACCAACCCTCACAAAACGATATATTCCATTAAAAGGTTCATGGGAAACAAGTTCTCAGAATCCAAGAGAGAAGCAGATAGGGTACCTTATAAGGTGGTAAAAGGTGACAATGACACGCCCAGGGTAGATATTGACGGACGTTTGTATACGCCCCAGGAATTATCCGCAATGATCTTGCAAAAAATGAAGAAAACAGCCGAGGACTATCTGGGTCAGACTGTGACTCAGGCGGTAATTACCGTCCCGGCTTATTTTAACGATGCACAACGTCAGGCTACCAAGGAGGCTGGAGAAATTGCAGGTCTCAAGGTAGAGCGCATTATCAATGAACCTACGGCTGCATCTCTTGCCTATGGCCTTGATAAAAAAGATACCGATCAGAAAATCGTGGTATTTGATTTCGGAGGTGGAACGCATGATGTTTCCATTCTGGAATTGGGAGACGGCGTATTTGAAGTATTGTCTACAGATGGGGACACCCACCTGGGTGGAGACGACGTGGACCAGAAGGTGATCGATTGGCTTGCTGAGGAATTTAAGAAAGACGAAGGATTGGACCTGAGGGAAGATCCTATGGCCCTGCAACGATTGAGAGAAGCTGCCGAAAAGGCCAAGATCGAATTGTCTTCCTCTTCCCAAACGGAGATCAACCTGCCTTATGTTACAGCAACTGCATCGGGCCCCAAACACCTTGTACGTTCATTGAGCCGTTCCAAGTTTGAGCAATTGATCAGTGATTTGGTAAAACGAACTATTCAACCTTGTGAAACCGCCCTTAAGTCGGCCGGTCTTTCCAAAAGTGATATTGACGAAATTATCCTGGTGGGTGGATCTACACGAATTCCCGCGGTTCAGGAAGCCGTAGAAAAATTCTTTGGCAAAAAGCCTTCCAAAGGGGTGAATCCCGATGAGGTGGTAGCCGTAGGAGCAGGCATTCAGGGTGGGGTGCTGACCGGAGATGTCAAGGATGTGCTGTTATTGGATGTTACGCCGCTTTCCCTGGGAATTGAAACCATGGGGGGTGTAATGACCCGTTTGATTGAGGCCAACACCACTATTCCTACCAAGAAATCCCAGATTTTCTCTACAGCTGCTGATAATCAGCCATCTGTGGAAATCCACGTGCTGCAGGGAGAACGGCCTATGGCTGGGGGCAACAAGACTATAGGAAGATTCCATTTAGACGGGATTCCACCTGCACCAAGGGGGACACCGCAGATTGAAGTGACCTTTGATATAGATGCCAATGGAATTATCAAGGTATCGGCAACGGATAAGGCCACTAATAAATCCCAGGATATCCGGATTGAAGCTTCTTCCGGCCTGACCGAGGAAGAAATCTCAAAGATGAAAGCAGAAGCAGAAGCCAATGCTGAGGCTGATAAGCAAGCCAAGGAAAAGGCAGATAAGCTCAATGAAGCGGATGGTATGATCTTCCAGACCGAGAAACAGCTTAAGGAGTTTGGTGATAAGTTGTCTGAAGACAAGAAGAAACCAATTGAAGAAGCTTTGGAGGAATTGAAGAAAGCCTATGAATCCAAGGATATTGATCAGATCAGTCCGGCCCTTGATAAAATCAACGAGGCATGGAAAGTAGCTTCTGAAGAAATGTACAAAGCCCAGGCAGAAGCCCAACAAGCAGACGCTTCTCCAAACGGACAGGATACTGCCGGTGGAGGGGACAGCAAGGAAGGCGACAATGTTGAGGACGTGGATTTTGAAGAGGTAAAATAGCCAAATGGCTATATCCAAATAAAAAGTTCTTATCTTTACCACGAGGGGTCATATGGCCCCTCTTTTTTTTTGGAATACATTTTGATTCCAGGATGTTAATAAAGACTAATTTTAAAGTATGTTCAACAAGGTCTTAAAATCAGGGTTGTCAGTATTATTCAGTTTGACCATCTCGGGGTTCGCAATAGCTCAGGAACCGGAGATATTCAAGCGTGATGATTTCGACCTGAATGGTCCGGTCAAAAACTGCCGGGTAATCACCAAGTATGGGCAGGAGGAATTTGAGTTTAATGAATCCGGGTTCCTTACCAAGTCGACCACAAGGTTCACTGAGAATGACTATAGTTTAACCTATTATAAATTCAGGGACTCCGTATTGTTGGAAATTCGCAATGAGAACTATATAGAGGGTCAGTTGGATAGAGCTACTTCCATAGCGCATATCTTTGCGATGGATTCCCTGCCTGAAAAAAAAATAACCGAAAGAATCTTTTCGTATGAAAAAGAGTTCCTGGATCAGTACGAATATTATTATGATGAATCAGGAAAACTGGCACGAGTAGTCAGATCCAATGAAGAGGGTGTTGATGAAACCGAAATTGCGCATTCCGCATACAAGGATGAGGAAACGATTAGCCACCTGCTAAACGGAGTAATCCAAAAATCAGTCCGTACTTCCTTTAAAAACAAGGGAACAGAAGCGGAGCAATATATCATACTAAAGAAGGAATTTCTCAATGGAGAACCCCACAAGGCCTTTGAAGAAATAAAAGACAACAACGGGCAGTTAAAATCCCTCAAGGAATATACTTTTGACCAGAATAAAGGCGAATTCGGGATTGTACAGAAGACGGAATATGAATATGATGATAAAGGTAATCTCAGCAAGGAAACCACTATCCTGGGTAGGGCTAAGTCCGTCAAGAACTATGTCTATCAGTTTGATGGCAAAATTCCCGGGAATTGGATCAAGCAAATTGTGACCCCGGATAATACGTATAAAACACGCCGGATAACCTATTTCGACTCTGAGGAAAAACCCGAGGAATAAATTGTTGCAGCCGGTGGCGCACTACTTATTTTCCCAACACGCTTCTATGGCATCCAGTGCCTGGCGATATAAACTACGGGCATCTTCAATCAACTGCTCCTGCAATTCATTCATGGATTCTGATTGCGCTTGCCCATCGTATTTAGCCTTAATCTGATCCATTGAAAATTGCGGTACTTCACAATCCAGGAGTTCACTTAATTTTTTAACGGTCTGATCCAGTTGCTTTAACTCAGTCAGGGCAGCTGCTTCCAATTCATCAAGCGCTTGGACATAGGCTGCTTTTTCCTCTGCCGTTGAAGCCGTGTTATCTGTTTCAGATATGCCGTCCTTGGGCTCGGACGAAGAAGTTTCGTCGGGCGTACTGCATAAATCCAGATTTTCCAGAACGGAATAAGCATCAGCGATAGCCCGTTTGGTAAAATAGCGGCCCATATCCCAGTCTTTTGGGTCCAGGGCTTTCTCAAGGTTTTCGATACCGCTGGCGATGGAGACCAAAGCCCCGTCACATCCGCAATTATTAACCTGATCCCTGGTTTTTTCCAAAGCGTCCAATGCCCTGCCTGCGTAATATTGCTGGTGGTCAAAATTATTCGCCTTAAAGGCTTTTTTACTGTGAGACAGTCCGTAACTGGCAGAAGTGTAGGCATCCTCACAATTTGATTTGGCTATTGCAGCTTGTGCAAACAAGCAGATCAGCATTAGGGAAAGCTGGGGTTTGAAGTTCATCTTGGTTGGGTTTGAAGTCCCGAAGGTGCCTATTACTTCAGGATATTACAAATGTTTGTTGTGAATCATCAGGGCCTTGTGGTAAACGGGTATAGGGCTGTTATCAAGATCGGGCAGGCATAACCCCTAGGTTGTGATTGGGTTCCACTCTTCCCTGAGTAATCCGTAGCAGCAGGTGTTGCGTTTGAAGCCATCAGCGAGGTATACATTTTTACGAAGTATGCCCTCCAGCCTGGCGCCTAATTTTTCAACAGCCTTGCGGGAAGCTGTATTGCGTTCATCGATTCTGAATTCTACTTTTTCGAAATCCATTTCTACGAATGCGTGTGGTAACA
>JABDRK010000052.1 GCA_013041785.1 Eudoraea sp. | reverse complement strand
CCCTTATCTTTATAACAGCGAATTGATGTGATTATGGATGGAATGTTAACCTATTTACTTATTGCGTTTGTCACCCTGGTGCTGGGATTTTTGGCAGGGCGATATATTCAGTTACTCAGAACCAAATCAGGACAAAGTGCACTGGCTGAACGGGAGAAACAGCTCCATAAGCATATCCAAACCCTGGAAGAACGCCTGGATAAGTCAATTGCAGATAATCAGGAACTCGGGCGGCAGAAAGAAGAGTTAGGTTTACAACTGGTGAGGTACCAGGCCGATATGGATAACCTCAGGCAAAAAAATCAGGAACAGAAAGAGGAAGTAGAGAAGCTACAGGAAAAATTCACTAAAGAATTTGAAAACCTCGCCAATAAGATCCTGGAAGAAAAGAGCAGTAAGTTTGCGAAACAGAACAAGGAAAGCCTGGAAAACATCCTCAATCCGCTTAAAGAAAAGATTAAAACCTTTGAGGACAAGGTAGAAAAAACGCATAAGGAGAGTATTGATTACCATGCAGCACTGCGCCAGCAGATCTTTGGGTTAAAGGAACTCAACGAGCAAATGTCCCGGGAAGCCACTAATCTCACCAAGGCTTTGAAAGGAGATAGCAAAATGCAGGGAAATTGGGGCGAACTGGTACTGGAAAGGGTGTTGGAAAAGTCCGGATTGGAAAAGGACCGGGAATATTCCGTACAGAAAAGCTTTACACTGGAAGACGGGAGCCGGGTTTTGCCTGATGTTATCATTAACCTACCCGATGGCAAAAAAATGATTGTGGATTCTAAGGTGTCCCTAACGGATTACGAACGATACGTGAATGCCGAGGATGACCTGCGACCCAAGTTTCTGCAAGATCATGTCAGCTCCATTAAAAAGCATGTTAGCGAGCTCTCTTCCAAGAAATATGAGGAACTCTATGAAATGGAAAGCCCGGATTTTGTGTTAATGTTTGTTCCCATAGAACCGGCTTTTGCCCTGGCTATCAACCACGACAATATGCTGTACAACCAGGCTTTTGAAAAGAATATCGTTATCGTGACCCCCTCTACCCTACTGGCAACGCTCCGTACCATTGACAGCATGTGGAACAACGAAAAACAGCAGCGTAACGCCATTGAGATCGCAAGGCAGGCAGGCGCCCTTTATGACAAATTTGAGGGCTTTATTACGGATCTCACCAAGGTGGGGCGCAAAATGGATGAGGCCAAAAGGGAGTACCAGGGAGCCATGAACAAATTGGTGGAAGGACGCGGAAATATCGTAACCAGTATAGAAAAACTTAAAAAGATGGGGGCGAAAGCCAAGAAGTCACTTCCCGATCCTATCCTAAAAAGGGCCGAAGAAGACGAATTTGATCAGGAACCTGAATTGGAATTGTAATATTGATCAACCGGTGTCTAAGACCAATAAAACCAATACATTACACTAATTTTTTTATGAAAGCAACCTATGATTTTGGATTGGTGGGTTTGGGTGTTATGGGGCGCAATTTCCTGCTCAATGTCGCAGATCATGGATTCGCCGTTTACGGGCAGGATCTGGACGCGAATAAGGTTGATTCCCTGTTAAAAGAAAAAAGCAGTGAACACAAGCTTGATGCATCTCTGAAGGCAGAAGATCTCATAAATGCATTATCCAGGCCCCGGAAAGTTATGATGCTGGTTCCTGCCGGGGAAACCGTAGATAAGGTTATCGCAAGTATATCGCCCCTGCTGGAAGCGGGTGACATCCTGATCGATGGGGGCAATTCATTTTACCACGATACCGACCGAAGGGAATCCTATCTAAAAGAAAAAGGAATTCACTATTTGGGAGTGGGTATATCCGGCGGATCCGAGGGAGCTCGTTTTGGACCGAGCATCATGCCAGGTGGACATAGGCCTGCCTATGAACAAGTCAGGCCTGTACTTGAAGCGGTGGCTGCAAAGTATGATGGAGATCCCTGCACGGCTTACCTGGGGCAGAAGTCCGCAGGGCATTATGTTAAAATGGTCCATAACGGCATTGAGTATGGGCTTATGCAGCTTATTTCTGAGACTTACGGACTTTTAAAAACCCTGGGGAATTATACGGATGGGCAGTTACATGAATTGTTCTTGGAATGGAATTCAGGCCCACTGCAATCCTACCTGATAGAAATTACAGCAGCGATATTTACCAAGCCGGATCCCCTGGGAAATGGATCCTTACTGGACCAGATTCTGGACAAAGCCCGGCAGAAAGGGACCGGGAAATGGACCTCTCAAAATGCCATGGACCTGGGGGTAGCAGTCCCCTCCATTGATGCCGCAGTGCGTGTCAGAGAGATCTCCGCTATGAAAAACCTCCGTACAACTGCGGAAAATACATTTGGCAAGCCTGGTTCCAAGGCTGCTCCCCCGCAGCATCTTGCGGAAATGGCCCAATCTGCCCTGCTTTTTGGTTATATAACAACCTATGCACAGGGATTTCATTTGTTGCATCACGCTTCCGTAGCTTATGCATACGAACTGGATTTGGCGGCAATTGCTAAGATCTGGCGTTCGGGCTGTATCATTCGCGCTGCACTCCTGCAGGATATTTCCAGGACGTTTTCTAAACCCAAAATGCCCGAACACCTTATGCTTAGTCCGGTGTTTGAGAAAAAAGTAAAAGAGGTACTGCCTTATACAAGAGAAATCGTTACGCTGGCGGCACAGCAGGGCACCCCAATGCCGGGCCTTTTCAATTCGTTGGCGTATTTTGATGCCCTTACCTCTGCTGAATTACCAGTAAACCTCATACAGGCGCAACGGGATTTTTTTGGTGCCCACACCTATGAACGCAAGGACCGGGAAGGAACCTTTCATACCGAATGGTAAAAGCTAAGATCTAAAAATTAAATACCCGGCTCAGGTTAAACCCAAAATAGATTTCCCCCTCTCCCCAGTCGCCCACCGCATTCCCCAGGAAACCACTTTCAAAAGTGGGCTGGGCGTTGGTGAAATGCAGTTGGAACACATGGCCCCCTGTTTCAATATCCAGGCCTATAGACAGGGGATTTACAAAAGGAGAACCCGAAGCCCTGTTCAGGTGCCAGCCATAGTCCATATTAATGCTCAATCGCTTACTTAGTTTATAGCGCCCACCGAATCCGAGGGCAAATTGTGAATTGTCCTGGGGCTCATAAGCCGTATACCCCTCGTAGAAATACGTGGGCATCAACTGAAGAGACAGGCGTTCGTTGATTTTTCTGGAAACAAGGAATTGTTGGGTAAAAGAAACCCTGTCCCCAAAATCCACTGGACGAAGTATGAGCGCTTCTTCTAACAGGGTATTCACTGCCGATTGGCTATATCCTACTGCAGTGAATGGAACGGATTCGTTCTGGGATAATAGGCGGTATTTTAGCGAAAGGTCATAGGTTTTGTTAAAAGAATTCCGGGACAGGGATACGTTTAGGTTATCCGATATCCCATATAGAAAATGGAGTCGGGTATTGGCGAAATCCAAACCAAAGAAATCATCAAAACCATTTTTAATGCTCCCGAAACGGTGGGAAACCACAAAGTAAAACTCCCGCTTATAGAGCAACTTAGTCGATTCAAAATTTACAATCTTCAATCCCTTGAATGCTGCAGTCGCCTCATACACGCTGTCCTTCTTATCTATTTCTCCAAGCAAATCTTCCTGCCCATAGACTCCGGGGACAAGCAGGAGTAATCCCAGCAATAACAGCAATTTTTTCATCCTGAAACGGTTGTTAAAGTCAAAAGGTGTTAGTTTGGAATAAACTTACAAAGAATCCGGGGAAACAGCCTTTATTTGACAAGGCCCCTGGAAAGTCACAATAATTTAATGATATTCGTAATAGTGATGTAACCTCGATACCAGTACTTGCCATGTCTATTAGTAAATCCTTGTTTTTATGTAGCGCAGTCGCTCTTCTGGGATTTAATTTGCTGTTTGGCCAGGAACGCTATAAAACTACGCGGGGAATTGTGGAATTTAACGCCTCTACTCCGCTGGAGGATATTGAAGCCATAAACCGGGAGGTTAATTCAATTTTGTCTAGTTCAGGGGAATTTGCGGTGGTATTGTTAATTCGCGACTTTCAATTCCCACGAAAATTGATGCAGGAGCACTTTAATGAAAACTACCTGGAATCAGACACCTATCCCAAAAGCTATTTTGCAGGTAAACTGGAAGCAATTGATCCAGATTTGATTTCTGAGACCCCTGAAAATGTTAAGCTTACCGGGAAATTGAAGCTGCATGGGATCACTAAAAAAGTAAGTGTGCCCGGGACCGTATATCGCACCAAAAAAGGTATCCGGCTGGAGAGCAATTTTATCTTAAGTCCTGAGGACTATGGTATAGATATCCCTACGCTGATGTTTAAAAAAATTGCAAAAAAAGTTAAGGTCAGTTTTACTTTTGAGCTAGTCAAAACTGTAATGTCCGATTAAACAAAGTCCATTACTTGCTCAGGTACATTTTTCTCCGGGTATACAGATTGTAGAATTCGTCATCCTTCAGGCTGTCAATAAACAAGATGCTTTCTCCCGTACTCTTCATTTCCGGTCCAAGGTTTTTATTGACATTAGGGAATTTATTGAATGAGAAAACAGGTTGTTTAATGGCATAGCCTTCCAAATGCGGATTGAAATCAAAATCCTTGATCTTTTTATGTCCAAGCATAACCTTGGTGGCATAGTTCACATAGGGTTCTCCGTATGCCTTGGCAATAAACGGCACTGTACGCGAAGCCCTTGGATTGGCTTCAATCACATAAACCATATCGTCTTTTATGGCAAATTGAATATTGATCAGGCCAACCGTATTCAGCGCTAGTGCGATTTGCTTGGTGTGATCCTTAATTTGCTGCATCACAAACTCCCCCAGGTTAAATGGTGGCAAGGTGGCATTGGAGTCTCCCGAGTGAATCCCGCAGGGTTCAATATGCTCCATAATCCCGATAATTCGTACTTCCTCACCATCACAAATAGCATCGGCCTCAGCTTCGATGGCTCCATCCAGGTAGTGGTCTAACAATAGCTTATTGTTCGGGATTTTGCGCAAGAGGTCTACCACATGTTCTTCCAATTCCTCTTTATTGATAACAATCTTCATTCCCTGACCACCAAGGACATAAGAAGGGCGCACCAACAGTGGAAAATTTAATTCATCTGCAAGGGCCAGGGCTTCATCAGCATTTTCCGCCACTCCAAACTGTGGATAGGGTATGTTATTTGCCTTCAATAGTTTGGAAAAGCTACCCCTGTCTTCAGCCAGGTCGAGGGATTTAAAACTGGTACCAATGATTTTGATTCCATAGCGGTCTAGCTTTTCAGCCAGTTTCAGTGCTGTTTGACCACCCAACTGAACAATTATCCCTTCCGGTTTTTCATGTCGGATGATGTCATAGATGTGTTCCCAGAAAACAGGCTCAAAGTAGAGCTTATCTGCCGTATCAAAATCTGTAGACACCGTCTCCGGGTTACAGTTAATCATGATGGTCTCGTATCCACATTCTGCGGCTGCCAATACGCCATGTACACAGCAATAGTCGAATTCGATCCCCTGTCCGATTCTATTAGGACCCGAACCCAGCACAACAATCTTTTTCCTGTCTGTAACCTCGCTATCATTGGCAACATAGCGACTGCCATCAGGAGTTTCAAACTCCTCCTCAAAGGTGGAATAGTAATAGGGTGTCATGGCCTTGAATTCCGCAGCACAGGTATCCACAAGCTTGTACACCCGGTTAATCCCCAGTTGAGTACGTTTTTTATGTACTTCGCTCTCATAGCAATCCAGCATATAAGCGATCTGCCTGTCGGCAAATCCTTTTTGCTTGGCTTCCAGCAGTAATTCCTTGGTGACGGTTTCTACCGAATATTTGGAAATTTCCATTTCCAGGTGATGCAGTTCCTCATACTGTTTCAGGAACCACATGTCTATTTTGGTGATTTCGTGGATTCTGCTCAGTGGTATACCCAGCTGAATGGCATCGTAAATAACAAACACCCGATCCCAGCTGGCATAGGTAAGCTTGTTTATGATCTGATCATAATTGGTATATCCTTTCCCATCAGCTCCAAGTCCGTTACGTTTGATCTCAAGTGACTGGGTAGCTTTATGCAGGGCCTCCTGAAAAGAGCGGCCAATTCCCATTACTTCCCCTACTGATTTCATCTGCAGCCCCAGTGTACGGTCCGAACCTTCAAATTTGTCAAAGTTCCACCTCGGGATTTTAACTATCACATAATCCAGTGTAGGCTCAAAAAGGGCCGAAGTAGATTTGGTGATCTGGTTTTCCAGCTCATCGAGTGAGTACCCAATAGCCAGTTTTGATGCGATTTTTGCAATGGGATACCCGGTAGCCTTAGATGCCAATGCCGAGGACCTGGATACCCTTGGATTAATCTCTATAGCAATGATATCTTCTTTTTCATCCGGACTTACGGCAAACTGCACGTTACATCCGCCAGCAAATTCCCCAATGCTCCGCATCATTTTTATAGCCATATCCCGCATGCGCTGAAAAGCAGTATCCGATAAGGTCATGGCTGGGGCCACGGTGATGGAATCCCCGGTATGGATGCCCATGGGGTCCATATTTTCTATGGTACAAATGATCACGACGTTGTCGTTCTTATCGCGCAGCAATTCCAGTTCGTATTCCTTCCAGCCCATTAGGGCTTTGTCTATCATCACTTCATGAATAGGGGAAACCTCCAGTCCGCGACTTAGTAACTCGTCAAAATCTTTGGGGTCATATACGATAGACGCCCCGGCACCTCCCAGGGTATACGAAGCGCGGATAACCAATGGAAATCCAAATTCCTGCGCAATCTCCTTCCCTTTCAGAAATGAGGTTGCAGAAGCCTGAGGTGGCATTCCAATGCCAATCTTAAGCATTAACTCCCGGAACTTTTCCCGGTCTTCTGTGATATTGATCGCATTGATATCCACACCAATAATCTCTACCCCAAAATCTTCCCAAATTCCTTTATCATCCGCTTCTATACACAAGTTAAGTGCGGTTTGCCCTCCCATAGTAGGCAGCACCGCATCAACATTGGGGTGCTTTTTCAATACTTCAATAATGGATTTTGTAGTCAAAGGAAGCAAGTACACATGATCCGCCATGGAAGGATCCGTCATTATCGTAGCCGGGTTACTGTTGATCAGGATCGTTTCAATCCCATCTTCCCTCAGGGAACGCAGCGCTTGTGACCCCGAGTAATCAAATTCACAGGCTTGTCCGATAATAATTGGTCCCGATCCGATGATCAGGATGGAGTTCAGGTCTTTTCTTTTTGGCATTTTTATTAAACGTTAAATATGGATAAAAAAAAGGTGTTACTGTAAAAAAGTAACACCTTGTCAATATTATTGAATAGGATCATTATCGCTTGTGTCTCGGCTCTGAAGATACACTCAATTTCTTTCTTCCCTTTGCCCTTCTTCTGGCCAATACTTTTCTTCCGTTTGCAGAAGCCATACGCTCTCTGAAACCGTGCTTGTTTTTTCTCTTCCTTTTGGAAGGCTGAAATGTTCTTTTCATAATTGAAGATTATTTGCAGTTTCGAAAACTGCCTTTGACCATGCAAATTTCTGGGCGCAAATATACAAAGAGTTTTTGCTTTGCCAAATCGATTTTTAAAAATATTCGGGATAGATTTCTTACTTTTGCGACATCGAAGAAACACCCCGAAACCTAATGAAAAATGTAGTCTTATTCGTCCTGCTGCTTATGGCATCCCCTTTGGTGCTGGCGCAGACAAATTTGCAATACAAATTAAAGGAAGGCGACGTTTATAAGGTTAAACAGGAAGCCAGTCAGGTTATTTCCCAGGAAATGGAGGGCGCGGTGCATGAAATCACCAATCGGGTGAGCGGTTTGTTAGAATTCCAGGTCGTAAAGAAACGGGATACAACTTTCGAAATCGACCTGTTTTTCAGGGACCTCAATCTACAAATGACTTCGAGTATTCAGGGAGAACTAATGAATGTAAATGCCCGGGAGGTTAAGGAAAATGACGTACAGTCCAAAATCTTCAATAGCCTGCTCAACGAGCCGGTGCATATTGTCCTGAGAAACAACGGAGATATCCTCGAAGTAACCGGAGGAGACAGCCTGGTGGCAAAAATGTCCGGGGCTTCAGGGATTTCTGATGAATTTTCCCTGAATATGATGAAGAAGTCCCTGGAACAGGAATTTGGCTCTGAGGCTTTGTCCAACAGCTATGAGCAAATGACATTTATTTACCCAAATGCCCCAGTGCGTGTTGGCGACAGCTGGAAAAACAAGTATTTAGGAAAACTCTCGGCAGACAACTCCTGGCAGCTGGAAGCGGTAACAGATACCTCTGCTACTATCCGGGGCGATGCCCGGGTAACCATGGATATCGCAGAACCTATGTCTACCATGAAACTGGCAGGAACGCAGTCTACCTGGATAAAGACCGATTTACACTCAGGTTTCATAGTCTCCATGAAGGTAGAAGGAACCTCCGAGGGCGTTACCATAATGGCACAAATGGGAAATGCCGAGATTCCTACGCGCATACAATCCATCACCACATACGAACTAATTCAATAAGAGCAGCATGTTCCACAAAAATATTAAGCTGGTAATCGCATTCCTAATAATTGCTTATGCGGGCTATCAATTTTATGAAGGCTATATTGGAAATGGAATTTTCCTCATCCTTTTTTCCCTGGTTTTTATTTTCTTTTATTTCCGCAATGAAATCATATTACTGGCCTTTTTGCGGATGCGCAAGCAAGATCTGGATGGGACCCAGAAATGGCTCACCAGAATAAAGAACCCGGAAGGTGCGCTTACCAAAAAACAACAGGGATATTACAATTATCTACACGGGATAATCTATTCTCAAAAGAACCTTACCCAGGCAGAAAAGTTTTTCAGGAAGGCCATCAAACTAGGTCTTAACATGGATTATGATGTGGCTATGGCCAAATTAAGCCTGGCGGGAATCGCCCTTCAAAAACGGCGCAAAAGGGAAGCTACTATGTTGCTTCAGGAGGCCAAAAAATTGGATAAAAACAATATGCTTACCGAGCAGATAAAGATGATGCAGCAACAAATGAAACGCATCTAAGCCTGTCTATTAGCGGCTCATTCTATAAAATCCCTTATTCGGTATTTCGATAGTATACTTTTTTCGCGAGGCATTGTTCAAATGCGGTTCGCGAAGCCAGGGATTATGCCTTTTGAGTATTTTGTAATTAATTCCGTATTCCTCAGCGAAATCAGCAAAATTGCTCACGGCAGTATCTAATTCCACATGGAAGGTAGGTACTGCTTCATATAGGTCTTCCTTTTCCAGAACGTATCCATACTTTTCCGGATTGGTAAGGATTTCCTTGATAGCCAGGATACGGAATACATATCTCCCTGTTTCCTGTCCAAGCAGTAAATCGTAATAACTATCTACCTGCTGCAGGTTCATATATTTCTTAATGGCAGCCGGACCAGCATTGTAAGAGGCAGCTGCGAGTGTCCAACTTCCATATGCCTCCTTGTACTTTTTCAAATACTGGCAGGCCACTTCTGTGGATTTCGCAAGGTGGTATCGCTCATCAACATTTGAATTAATTTCCAGTCCGTATTCACGTCCTGTGGCTTTCATGATCTGCCAAAAGCCAGTCGCACCAGCAGGAGAAACCACATTTTGCAAACCACTTTCGGCAACGGCCAGGTATTTGAAATCTTCAGGGATTCCGTTCTTTTTTAAGATGGGTTCAATAACCGGAAAGTATTTGTGCGCCCTTTTCATTAACAAAACGGCATTGGATTGCCAGTAGGTATTTACCAGGAATTCCCGGTCTACACGCTCCATAATCTCAGGGTCTTCCTGGGGCACCCCCTCCCCGGCAAAATTTAGGTTATCCGGTATATTTATGGCCGAAATGGTATATTCCTCAGCAACGTTTTTAACCGCTTCATTGTCCTCCGTCTGGGGGCCCTTTACCGATGCATCCTGATTTTGCTGAACGGCAAATACCAGTGTGGAGACGACAAATATCACCCCCAGCAGCATCAAAATCTGCTTAATTACTCTCATGACATACATTAATTATCCAACTAAAGGTATTAATTACAACCTTTTTATTCCAAAATAATTGTGGGTAATCGTTCATTAAACCATTTAAATCGATGGAGGATCATGGTGTGTGTACCTCCAGTCACCGGAATATAGTCCTTGATTGGCGCTACAGGAAAAACAGCATCCCTGTCGCCGTGGATGTGTACCAGTCCCGATCTATAGGACGTTTGATCCCAGTGTACGATCTGGTCAATGGACCAATCGAGGTAATATTTATCCCGAAGAGATAGGTATTGTTCGTAAAGGGAAAGCCTTTTGGTAACCGTTTCACCAAAAGCATATTTAGCAAGTAATTCCACATTATTTACAAGTCCCGTGGGAAGCAAACGGTGCGCTTTGGTATATTTTGCAAACAAAAGGCGTTTTGGCATCTCGGATTTTTGCTTGATACTGGAAATGATGATCACTTTGTTTACCGAAATATGTTTGGCCATTTCCTGAACCAACATTCCTCCAAAGGACACCCCTACCAACACAACCTGTTTATGCCGGATAAAGGTTGACATTTTACGGGCATAAGCCTCAAACGACATACCCCGGTCAGGAACGAACCATTCTAAATAGTGCATTTCAAAGGCTTGCCCCGGAAGTTCAATGAATTCAAAGATCCTGGAACTTGCCGCCAATCCGGGCATAAAATAAACATGAATCTTTGATACAGGCATATTGGCCTAAAGCTATTTAAAGCTAGGAAAATAGCATTTTTTTATTTACTTTTGTAAACTAATTGTTAAGAACCCTCCCAGTCTTAAATATTTAACCTTACGCTAGCAATTTGGAAAATTACGATGGTATCGATATCGTAATTTTTTTGTCTGAAAACCAAATTAAATCAAACTATATGAGTGAAGTAGCAATTAAAGACAATAGTTTCCTGCGTCAGTTTGAAACTAGAGTCAATGGCCATTTGGCCAAGATTGAATACTCTTCCCAAGAACGCAAGGTTTTCTTAACTAAACTGGTTATTCCTGAGGAAATTCAAAGCGAAGGTTTTAAGGAGGATTTTATAAAATCTGTTCTGCATCACATACAGGATCAGAATTTGAGAGTAGTTCCAACCAGTCCGCAAATAGCGGGATTCCTTAGAAGAAACAGGCAATATAAAGAAATGCTTCCTGTAGGGATTCGCATCTGAGATATAAGACTATTCAAAAACACGAATCAACCTCTCTTCTGAGAGGTTTTTTTATGCTGTTACGCTGGCATTTTCAAAAGCAATACGCACCATGCCTTCTATATCAATCTCCTGAAGCCTAACCCGATGCAGGGTATTGACCAATTCCGGATTCCAGGGTGCCCTGACTTTTACATAGTTTTCCGTAAAGCCATGAATGTAACCGGCCTTGTTCTCCCCTTCAAAAAGTACCGTGCTCACACTTCCCAGCTGAGATTCATAGAACGCCCTGCGCTTCTTGACAGATAGGGCACGCAGCATCCGGCTCCGTTTTTGCCGAACCCTTTGTGGGACTACTTCCTCCATAGCCGCAGCCAGGGTGTTGTCCCGTTCGGAATAGGTAAAGACATGCAAATAGGAGATCTCCAGTTCATTCAAAAAATGATAGGTTTCCAGGAAGTCTTCATCAGTTTCTCCGGGAAAGCCTACAATTACATCTACCCCAATACAGGCATGAGGCATCAGGGATTTTATTTGTGCTACACGTTCTGTGTAGAGTTCCCGCTGATACCGCCTTCTCATAGCTTTTAGGATCTTATTACTCCCACTCTGCAGAGGTATGTGGAAATGAGGCACAAAGGCTTTGCTTTGGGCAACAAAGGAAATGGTTTCATCCTTTAGCAAATTGGGCTCAATGGATGAGATCCGGAGTCTATGAATTCCCGGGACATCATCAAGCGCGCGTACCAAATCCAAAAAGGTATGCTCGTGGCGCTTGTTCCCAAATTCTCCTTTGCCATAATCCCCGATATTCACCCCGGTAAGCACAATCTCCTTTATTCCTTTTTCCGAGATCTCCCGGGCGTTTTTCAGTACGTTTCCAAGGGTATCACTTCGCGATATTCCCCGCGCTAAGGGGATAGTACAAAACGTACATTTGTAATCACAGCCATCCTGTACTTTCAGAAAAGCCCTTGTCCTGTCGCCTATGGCATAGCTGCCCACGTAAAAATCAGCTTCTTCTATTTCACAGGAATGGATTTTGCCAAAATCGTTTTTGGAGAGGTTGGATAAATAATCAGTCAGTTTGAATTTTTCAGTGGCGCCAAGAACCAGGTCAACACCATCTACCGATGCGAGTTCTTCTGGTTTTAACTGGGCATAGCACCCTATGGCGGCAATAAAAGCTTTAGGATTCTTTCTTTGGGCCTGTCTTACAATAGTCTTAAATCGTTTGTCCGCATTCTCAGTAACCGAACAGGTATTGATCACATAGAGATCGGCTTTCTCAGAGAACTCCACGCGCTCAAAGCCTTCCCCCTGTACCTGTCTGGCGATGGTAGAGGTTTCGGAAAAGTTGAGCTTACAGCCCAGGGTATGAAAAGCGACTTTTTTATTCATGTGGATTCCCCACTTTCTTTAGGGCTGCAAAGATAAGCAAATCAGGAAGTTTCCCCGGCTTCTAATACTTACGGTACTTTTTCGTGATCTTGAATATGTGTTTCAACATATCAGCATCTGCCTCTGTAAACTCCACATGGCGCCGGGCCATCATCACTTTGGCGGCTTCAAAGGCCCTCTCGGGAAGGTAGGCACTAAATCCGGAAGCCCCTCCCCAGCTAAAACTGGGTATAAAATTCCTGGGAAATCCCGGAACATATATATTCGTATTCACACCAATGACCGTCCCTGTATTGAACATGGTATTGATAGCTGTTTTGCTGTGGTCTCCCATCATAAGGCCGCAAAACTGCAAGCCGGTTTGGTCAAAACGCTCTGTGGCATAATTCCACAACCTGACCTTGGCATAATTATTTTTTAAATTGGAGTTGTTGGAATCTGCCCCGATATTACACCATTCTCCGAGTACGGAATTCCCCAGGTAGCCGTCGTGTCCTTTACTGGAATACCCGAAAATTACCGAGTTACTTACCTCCCCGCATACCTTGCCATAGGGCCCAACCGTAGTAGGACCGTAGATCTTGGCCCCCATCTTTACAACAGCATTGTCGCATAGCGCAAAACCTCCTCTAATCATGTTTCCCTCCATAACTTCGGCGTCCTTCCCAATATAAATGGGTCCTTCACTGGCGTTAAGAATGCTGTACTCTACCTTAGCTCCTGCCTCCAGAAAAATACGTTCTGGATTTATGAGTTTATTGGTCTCCGAAATTGGAGCGCTTTTCCTGCCGTGGGTTATCAGGTCAAAATCAGCTTCCAGTGCTTCTCCATTTCGGGAGAATATTTCCCAGGTGTTCCGCAGGCACATCACAGAAGTTTCCACCTCCCTCGCTTCATAATTTTCAATCGGCCCCAACTCAGTGGAGCTACCCGTGGCACAGGCGATCAAATCTCCGGATTGGATCAGTGCTTCTCCGGTTTTCAAGGATAATATCTGAGCTACTAGATCCGGATTAGGAAAACAGGAGCCGTTGATAAATACATTATCGTCGGAAGCATGCATGGGGAATTTACGAGAAAGGTATTCCTCCGTTTTACTGCTTGTAGTTGCCTTCAGGTAGTGTTCCCATTTTTCGCGGATGGTAAGTATCCCCATCCGGATATCGGCTACAGGTCTGGTATACGTAAACGGCAACAAAGCCTCACGGACGGCACTATCGAAAAGAATATAATTCATATAGCCGGTTTTAGACAAAATTAAAAAAAAACGCCCCTGAAACAGTTTCAGAGGCGAGGATATCGTTGTACTCCCGTTTAATCAGACTATTTGCCTTCTTCTTCCGGAGCTTCCTTCTTAGCAGGTTTTTTGAACTTTTCGTACTTGCTTTTGAATTTATCAATCCTACCCGCGGTATCCACCAATTTGGCTTTTCCTGTATAGAAGGGGTGGGAAGTTCTGGAAATTTCAAGTTTCACCAGCGGGTAGTCCACTCCGTCCACATTGATTGTCTCCTTAGTTTCCGCTGTCGATTTGGCCAAAAAAACATCGTCATTGGACATGTCCTTAAACGCCACTAGTCTAAAATTTTCCGGATGTATTCCTTTTTTCATGATATTGTCTTTAAACGCCTCCCAAATTTTTCAGGCTGCAAATGTAATTATTTTTAAAGGAAACTGCAATTTAAATTTTGAAAAATGACTGGCTAAAAATTGTATCTTTAGCTGTAACAAAATCCACAAGCAAACAACTAACGGATATAAATAACTTAAAACGTAAATAATGGAAGAACAACAACCTAAAACCGGAAAATTTGCCCTGAACTATGGATTGCTCCTTGGGGCGGTTAGCGTCATTTTTACTTTTATGCTCTACACTTTGGATATGCATTATCAGCAAAGTGCGGGTGTTATATTAATATCTGCCGTTTTGAGTTTGGCTGCAATTATCATAGGCCTTATTCAATTTAAGAAAGCCAACGGCGGCTTTATGAGTTTTGGACAGGGTTTTAAAATTGGAGTTGGAATCTGCCTGATCGCGGGTATAATCGGTATTATCTTTAATCAAATAATGCTGAACGTTATTGATCCGGATATGATGACCGAAGCCCTGGATTTCCAGGAACAACAATTGGTAGAGCGGGGATTGACGCCACAACAAGCATCGGATCAAATGGAAATGGGCAAGCAGTTTGCAACGCCTCTTTGGCAAATCACTTTTGGATTGATATTTAGCATACTCTTTGGAATATTGCTGACCATTGTCCCTGCGCTTGTTATTAAAAAAGCAAAGCCAGAATAAGACTTAAAATTGTACTTTTGAAAGGAATTAGGCCAAATGCCCTATGAAATTATCCATAGTAATTCCTTTACTTAACGAAGAAGAATCCCTGATAGAATTACATGATTGGATTGCAGCTGTAATGCAGTCCAATCATTTTTTATATGAGATCCTCTTTATTGACGATGGCAGTACGGACAACTCATGGACCGTCATCGAAAGTCTGGCTGCGGGAAATCCGGAGGTAAAAGGGATCCGGCTCCGCAAGAACTTTGGGAAATCCCAGGCCCTGCATGCCGGATTTAAGCGGGCCGACGGCGATGTGGTGATTACCATGGACGCCGACCTGCAGGACAATCCCGAGGAAATTCCCAAACTGATAACGCAACTAGAACAAGATAAGCTCGACCTGATATCGGGCTGGAAAAAAAAGCGTTATGACAACGTGATCATGAAGAATATCCCGTCCAAACTCTTCAACTGGGCGGCTCGCAAAACTTCCGGGGTAAGATTACACGATTTCAACTGCGGCCTGAAAGCCTTTCGTAAGGAAGTGATCAAAAACATTGAAGTCAGGGGGGAGATGCACCGCTACATCCCGGTTCTGGCCAAAAATGCCGGCTTTATGAAGATTGGAGAAAAGGTGGTACAACACCAGGCTCGTAAATATGGGAAGACCAAATTCGGGGCCGACCGTTTTATCAAAGGATTGCTTGATCTAATAACCATCTGGTTTGTTTCCAAGTTTGCCAAACGGCCCATGCATCTTTTTGGGGCTCTGGGAGTACTCATGTTCCTGATTGGTTTTGGCTTTGCCCTTTACCTGGGGATAGACAAATTGTTTATCAATCCTTTTGGCAGGCTGCTGACCCAAAGACCCGAATTTTTTGTAGCCCTTACGGCCATGATCATAGGAACACAGCTTTTCCTGGCCGGGTTTCTGGGCGAGATCATGGTGCGATCCCGCAAGAGCAGGCCGCGTTACAACATAGCGGAAGAAATAAACCTCTAGCCCGTTTTTATTTGATAAACTTCGTAATTTTGAGAGGAACTAAATCCTACCCGATATATTATGGATCAAATCCTAGATAACGCCAATTCCTGGCTAAGTGACTTTTTTGACCCCGAGGTCCGCAACGAAGTAAAACAACTGATTGCCAACGATCAAGAAGAACTGAAAGACCGGTTTTACCGGGATCTTGAGTTTGGTACCGGAGGAATGCGTGGCGTTATGGGAGTAGGCACCAACCGCATTAACAAATATACCCTGGGAAAGAGTACGCAAGGGTTGAGCAACTACCTGAAAAAAGTGTACAAAGGGGAATCCCTGAAAGTGGTTATTGCATACGACTGCAGACACAACAGCGATACGCTGGCCCGGTTGGTAGCTGAAGTGTTTTCTGCCAATGGCATACAGGTATACCTGTTTTCGGCACTTCGCACAACTCCGGAACTTTCCTTTGCGGTTCGTACCTGAATTGCCACGTGGGAATAGTGTTGACTGCATCCCATAATCCGCCGGAATACAACGGTTATAAAGTATACTGGACCGATGGGGGGCAAATCGTGCCACCACAAGACGGTGAAATTATAGCCGAGATCGATAA
>JABDRK010000355.1 GCA_013041785.1 Eudoraea sp. | reverse complement strand
CGACTGGACCCAGACCACCAATACCATTGATTATGGCATTAAGGAAGTGACCGGAGATGGGAGTAACACCACAATTGTACTGGAGCGCATAGGCCTGATGCCTATGCCACAGGATATCCTGTTGGTCTACGAAGATGCCAGCCGGGAAGCCTTTTATACGCCCTTGCGTATGATGCGTGGGGAAAAGGGAAATCCGTATTTAGGAATACAAAGACCCGTATTGCCGGAGTGGCCCTGGGCTATGCCCACTTTTGAGTTTACTATTAACAAGCCGTTAAGCAGTATTCGGGCAGTTTTACTGGATCCGTCTCAGCTCATGGCTGATGTAAACCCGGAAAATAACCTTTGGCAACAGCCCTAGAACGGCAGGTTGCCAATCCATTAAGGACTTATGAATTGCGGTACCAGGAGGTTTCCCGGTACATGTTGTTCTTAGCGGCACGCTCCCGGTTATAGAGGGCCATATGGGTCTTGTCTACCACCCGTTCGCGGTAACCCAGTAAGTGGAAGAAAGGCTTGCTAAAAAAACGGGCTATTTTCAAGTCTACCATCAGGATTTCTGATCTTTCAGACACCCTGTTTATTCCAGGAAGCATGGTTAGGAAATTGTCAAATTGTATATGTCGCAAAAAGGCTGAGAACCGCAATGCCCATCGCGGAATTTTCCTGATCAGGAAAAATCCTTCCTCGCCCTGGTCCTGATATAAGGGCATAAAAAGTATCGCATCATTCTCTGCCTCGATTACCTCCCCATTATGCCGTGCAAACTGGGTGCCTTTGGTTATAGAATCAAAACTCTGGGCGCCTACAATCATTTCAAAATTGTCTTCCGAAGTAATCTTATGCCTATGGATCACCTCGTAAAAATTCCGGTTTCCCTGAGCGGATAGACGGAGCTGTTCGCAGAAAGCTGCTTTTTCTATCTCAGGATGTGGTACAAGGGTCCCTGTTTGCATCATGGATAGCCAGGTAAAGGCAATGCTGTTTATCTCTGCCTCTTCTGTAAAGTGCTGCCCGGATTCGAATCCTATGGTTACATATCCTTTTTCATTTATGTAACTCAGCAGCGGTCCTTCAAGGTATTCCTCAATCCCGAGAATCACCGGCACCGGAAACCGTTTTGCAAACTTCCGGTTGATCATGGCGTCATTAATAGTGATAAAAGGCAAGGTTTCACTCGAAGTGGTGTGATAATCTATGAAGTAAAATGGAGGGGGCTGGTTCTCCAGAATATCTTTCAAAAGCCGATAGATCTCTGCCAGTTCCCGTTCTTCATCATTGCGGTCCCCGTTGTGTTTATTCTTGATCTGATCAATGCCCTTCTGGGTCCACATCCGGTTCAGGTCCGAACGCAAAAAGCGCTTTTCCTGTAGCAGGGCAGGGATATTTCCACGGATTCCGTACACCGTTCCCTTTGTTTCTATCCCTTTCTCCTTTATTTCCCTAAAAACATGTTCCAGGGCCTTAACCCCGGAGGGTTCATTTCCGTGTATGCCACCAAAAAATATCAGGGTCGGCCCAGGCTCTTTACCTTGCAGCTTGCCAATAATGCGTGATATGTTTACGACTTCTACTTGTTTAGTAGGGCTTTGGGACATGAACTATAAATCGTTAGATGTAATTATTCCAATCAATTTTTTATCTGATACCACAGGAAGGCAGTGGATCTTGTTGGAATCCATTAGGGATTTAGCCTCTTTGAGGGAGGTGTCGGCAGTAACTGTGATGAGCTCCGTTTGCATCAGTTCTTTAATGCTTTTCTTTAAGGCCTCAGGTTGTTCAAGGTAATGCGAAACATCCGTCCAGGTAAGCAGGCCGCTCAGATTCCGGTTGCTGTCCAGTATGGGTGCGTGGTGTATATGTTTCCATTCCATCATTTTCAATACCAGCTGTGCACTGTCTTTTTCATGAGCCGTGAAGATCCTTGAAGTAATAAAATCCCGGACTACCCGCGACTCCGGCGGTATAATGTATTCATTCCCCCGGGGTAATTGCCAGGCATCTACTGTATATTTTTTCTCCTTCCGATTATACATTGTGGCCACAAGGATTTTAAGTGCGTCTGGAACGGAGTGTTGTTTTTTTAATTTTCGAAATGCTTCAACCGTCCACCTGGAGCCGTTGTTCGTGCGGATTCGCTTTTCAATAATCGATAAATAGTGTTCGGCATCTCGTGGGGCAATTCCCATGCTGTACAATCCCCTGAAAGCCATGGGCAGCAAATGGTCCAAAAGCAAATCTTGGCTGCTGATCAGTTCTGCATTCCAATAGAATTGAGCAGCCATCCCATATCTAGCAGCATTGAAAAAGTTGCTTTTGATGTCCTCAAATTCCATTACATTGTGGATTTCATCAAATTCCTTTGGCCTTCCCTGCATAATCCCCACCCATAACATCATATTTGCTATTTCATCTTCAGTAGAGGGACCGGAGGGCATGTATCGATTTTCAATCCGGATATGTGGCTTGCCGTCTGTTAGTCCATAGCAAAGCCGGTTCCACTTGTAAATGGTCCCGTTGTGCAGGGCTAAAGCTCTGAGCTTGGGGATTTTTCCTGAATCTAATACGGTTTGACTATCCGACTCAAACTCTGTCGTAATAAGGCTTCTGAACTGAATGATCCCGTCTTTGAAGAAGTCTGCTGCCGAACCACATATCCAATTTGATCCAAAAGCAACGCGCGATTCCTTTTCGTTAAGGATAAAGGTGCTGGCACGGGTATCCACGCTTTGTGTGAACAAGGCTATTCGTGTTTCTTCCCACAACTCCTTGCCAAGGAGTAAGGGTGAATTCGTACATACCGACAATACAGGGCCGGCAATGGCCTGCGCCCAATTATAGGTATTTGCAAAATCGTCAGGATCTATTTGCAGATGTGCCTGAAAGCTCGTATTACAGCCTTCGTACAAAATGGTTTCGTGGCGCAGGTTCACCTCATCCACCCCTTTAATGTGTAATTCAATATCCTCCTTGCGAATACTTTTTATAGCGTCGTTCAACACCCGGTATCTTTTTAGGGGAGTCATATAATCCAGCCCCAGGAAGGGGGTGTCTATGGTGGGCAGGATGCCTGTAAGAATAACTTTGTTCCCGTGTTTTGCTGCGGCTTCTTTGGCCTTTTGCAGCAATCTGTTCAGGTCTTGGTGCAGTTTCGAAAAACAAGTTCCCTCAAGAACTTGTGGGTCCAGGTTGATTTCAAG
>JABDRK010000347.1 GCA_013041785.1 Eudoraea sp. | reverse complement strand
CCATAATAGTTTTTGCTTCATGGGAGGGTAATTTATGGAATAAAGGTAATTTAACTTCTTTGAAATCGAAAGGATTCAGCACCATGTCCTGGTGATACAGTTTCCTGGCATAATTAAACAAGGTATAGGGGTTAAGTAGCAGACAATCTTTACTTTTGATGCAAAATTATCGCATTGAAAATCGTATCCTATAATGTAAATGGCATTCGGGCAGCTTTAAATAAGGGTTTCCTGACCTGGCTAAGGCAGGTGGATCCGGATGTGGTTTGTCTGCAAGAAATTAAAGCTATGGAATCCCAATTGGAACTGGAACTCTTCCATCAGGCCGGCTATCGTTTTAATTACTGGTTTAGTGCGCAGAAGAAAGGGTATAGTGGGGTAGCCATACTTTCTAAAAAAGAACCGGACAAAGTGGTTTACGGCACTGAAATTGACTATATGGATCATGAAGGGAGAAACCTCAGGGCAGATTTTAACGGGGTCTCCATTATGAGTCTGTATGTGCCCTCAGGCACCAATCTGGCCCGTCTGGATCACAAATTGAAATACATGGCCGATTTTCAGGATTATATAGACCAGCTGAGCAAAAAGACTCCCAATCTGGTCATTTGCGGCGATTACAATGTTTGTCATGAAGCCATTGATATTCACGATCCGGTTCGCAATAAAAATGTATCCGGCTTCCTCCCGGTAGAACGCGAATGGATGGGGAATTTTTTGGAAAGTGGATTTATTGACAGTTTCCGGCATTTTAACAAACTGCCACACCATTATACCTGGTGGAGTTATCGGGCAAATTCCAGGGCAAAGAACAAAGGGTGGCGCCTGGATTATGGCATGGTCAGCAGGCCCTTGGAAAGCAGGTTAAAACGTTCTGTGATCCTGTCTGAAGCTGTTCACAGCGATCATTGTCCCATTTTACTCGAAGTGAATTAAACCTTGACCCATTTCTTGAAAACAGCGCAAAGGAATTATTACCTTTGCCCCCGAATAACTCAGGACAGTAATCGCTATGATTTATACGACCTTACCGCATACTGATATTGAAGTAAGCAAGATATGCCTGGGAACCATGACCTGGGGAAAGCAAAATACAGAAGCCGAGGGTTTTGAGCAGATGGACTATGCGGTAGAACAGGGGATCAACTTTTTTGATACGGCAGAACTCTATCCCATACCTGCACACCCCGATCGGTATGCACATACCGAAATTATCATTGGGAACTGGTTTAAGAAGACGGGAAAACGGGAGAAGATTGTCCTGGCCTCCAAGATCGCCGGACGGGGTGATTTCGCAAAGTTTATCCGCAGTACCGGATTTAGCAGGGATTCGATTATCGAAGCTGTGGAGGGTAGTTTGAAAAGGCTGCAAACGGAATATATCGACCTCTATCAGTTGCATTGGCCGGAGCGAAATACCAACTATTTTGGACAGCGGGGTTACAATCACAACCTTATAGACTATTGGGAAGACAATATCCACCAGGTACTCGAAACCCTGCGTGATTTGATCAAAGCGGGCAAAATAAGGCAGGTAGGGCTTTCCAATGAATCTCCCTGGGGTACCATGCGATTCCTGGAGGAAAGCAAGGTGCACAAATCTCTGCCTAGAATGATCACCATCCAGAATCCCTACAGTTTGCTCAACCGGCTTTTTGAAGTGGGCCTGTCAGAGATCTCCATAAGGGAACAAATAGGACTGCTGGCCTATTCGCCTCTGGGGTTTGGGGTGTTGAGCGGCAAATATCTCGGAGGGAAAAAGCCACCAAAAGCGCGTCTCACCTTATTCACTAATTACAACCGGTACAGCAGTGAACAGACAATGCTGGCCACACAACAATACCACGAATTGGCCCAAAACAATGGTTTAACACTGGCTCAAATGGCCCTGGCATTTGTGAACAGCCGTCCCTTTCTTACGAGCAATATCATTGGGGCAACCTCAATGGAACAATTAAAGGAAAACATCGGCAGTATAGACCTGGAGTTGAGTAAAGAGGTCCTCAAGGGAATTGAGCAAATTCATAAGGGAAACCCGGACCCTGCTCCCTGATATCAGAATTTGTCTTCGTCAACGTCGTTAATAAAATTAATTACCCCGTTAAAGTAATTTTTCTGGTCATCGTATTGGGATAAATGGCTGCCATTGGGACAATGGAGATAGCGGCCTTGCTGCACCTCGCCGGCCATCCATAAATTTAAGGAAGCAGGTATTGTACAACCTCTTCTATTCTGGACACCAACACCGGCTGGATCCCGGTTTTAGCACGACTCAATTTGTTGTGTCGGGAAATAAATATTCGTGAGAAGCCAAGCTTTTCAGCCTCCTGAATTCGCTGCTCCACGCGTTGAATAGGACGTATTTCCCCAGCCAGGCCAATTTCCGCATCAAAACACCAGTTTTTTTCAATGGGAACATCGGCATTGCTCGATAAAATTGCGGCGATGACTGCCAGATCCAGGGCGGGGTCATCGATACTGATCCCCCCGGTAATATTTAGGAAGACATCTTTTGCGCCCAGTTTAAAACCAGCCCGTTTTTCCAGAACGGCTAACAGCATATTAAGCCTTTTGGCATTGTAGCCGGTAGCCGACCTTTGCGGGGTGCCGTAAACGGCCGTGCTTACCAGTGCCTGAACCTCGATCATCAATGGCCTCATTCCTTCCAGGGTTGCCGCAATGGCCGTACCACTCAACCCTTCTCTATTCCCCGAAATCAATACTTCTGAAGGATTACTCACCTCCCTGAGTCCTGTTTCCTGCATTTCATATATCCCCAACTCAGAAGTAGAACCAAAGCGGTTTTTCAGGGCCCTGAGAATGCGATACACGTAATGCCGGTCACCTTCAAATTGCAGTACAGTATCTACCATGTGTTCAAGTATCTTGGGGCCTGCAATGTGCCCATCTTTGGTGATGTGCCCAATTAATATGACCGGCGTATGGGTTTCTTTGGCATATTTAATCAATTCGGCGGCACATTCCCGTATCTGTGAAATACTGCCCGCTGCAGATTCGATAAAATCGCTTTGCAGGGTTTGAATGGAATCAACCACCAGGAGATCGGGTTGAAGCGATTCTATCTGCTGAAAGATATGCTGGGTTTTGGTTTCGGTTAGGATGAAACAATTTTCACTTCCCGATGCGATTCGGTCCGCCCGCATTTTAATCTGTTTCTCACTTTCTTCCCCTGATACATACAGGGTTTTAAGGGGTAGTTTTAAAACGGTTTGCAAAACCAGGGTGCTTTTACCTATGCCGGGTTCACCTCCAAGGAGTACCAGGGAGCCTGGGACCAGCCCGCCACCGAGGACCCTGTTAAACTCGGCATCCAGCAAGTCCAGACGGTTTTCTTTTTCCAGACTAATATCCTTGATGCGTTGTGGTTTGGAAATTCGGGTACTTTCAGAGGAAGTCTTCCAGGAGGCAACATCCTTCTGAATTACTTCTTCAACTATGGTATTCCAGGATTTACAGGCAGAGCACTGACCAACCCATTTGGCATACTGGGTGCCACAATTCTGACAAAAGAAAGCTGTTTTGGTTTTGGCCATAGTCTCCCGGTCTTGGGAACAGGCATAAAGATATCGCGTCCGCGAAGAAAAACAAATTAAGAATGGGACCTATTTGGAGAGAACCAGGGCTTATTTGGTCTAATAACCGAAATCTGCCTTTAGAGCTTCCATTTTTTCCAGCGCCATATCCTTGGTTAGGAAATCAATTTCCTGCATCCCAAATGCCTTTTCAAAGGTTCTTAAGGCTTTTTTGGGCTCTCCCATCTCTTCATAATACTCACCCTCGAAGTAGAAGCCCAACATAGTATTGGGAAAGGCCGATTTACACAGGTCGGATAAAGGTTTAAGGGATTCGAAGTCGTCCTTTTTGCGGCAGGCGGCATAAATCGCCATAATATCATTTAGTTCTACACTTTTACGAAAGCCGAAAAGATTTTCAATTTGGTCGTATTTCTCCTGCAGGTACTGGAATGCAGGTGCTTCAGAAGTCAGGATCTGGGTTTTGTACTCTCCTGGGCTTATCGGTTTAAAAATACCAAAAGTCCGGTCCCAGGCCTTTCCTAGTCCGTATGTAATTATAGAAGTGTCATCGGCGCCTTTGTATTCGTCATAGAAGTAATTGATGTTTTCTTTTTCAAGACTTTTCAAACCCCTGTCTAGTTGGAGTATGGCATTCCGGTTTTCTCCCTGACCTGTAGGGACGATGAGGTGGTAGTAGATCTCCTGGTTCAGTGCATTAAGTCGTTCCGGTACCCTACTGGCCATTTCGGGAGCCAGGAAAGGTGATATGCTGATATAGGCATTAAACAAGGATTTATCTTTGAACAGGAAATAATTCCCAAAATTGGCGGTGATATCATAGCCCACAAAAATCTTAAACGGTGCAGTACGGTAGGTAGTTTCCAAAAACGGCATAATTTCCATCCCCAGGAATTCATAGAACCGGGGTCCTTTCTCTCCGGGCAATCCGTTTTGTTTGTCAAAAGCACAGTCATCCCAACGTAGACGATCAGGCTGTTGATCAATTCCAACCACTATACATTCTGGCATTCCCTGGAATTTGCTGTAAAATTTTGCATTGGCAACAACCAGGTCAAACAAGTATTCTCCATCCAGGACCACTACCAGGGGATATTTCTTCTCCGGAGTGTAATTCTCAGGTACATAATATTGAAT
>JABDRK010000338.1 GCA_013041785.1 Eudoraea sp. | reverse complement strand
GTATGGTTTCATCCAGGTTATAGGCCCTGCCGTCAGGATACACATCAATTAGCTTTATCGTAAAATCGGTATCCTTAGCATCAGATGAAACGAACAAGGTGGATTCGATAAAGCCAGATACTTCAATACCTTCCTCAAGAGGATCAGAGGTGTAGACCAGAATATCATTGCGGGTTTCCATTTCCTGCTGATCAAATGAGCCTCCTCTCACGGCGTTCCCGGTACAACAAACATTACCGCCATAGGATTTTACAGGGTTCATGGGATCATAGGTGAAACTGTCTGGCAAATCTTCTTTGCCGGGTTTTTTCAAAAGCAGGGCTCCGTCTCCGTAAAGACTGTTGGCATTTCCTTTACTGGACAAATAAAAAGTTGTGTTTTCAGCACTTTTGGGAGGCCAGGTATCGGCAGCCTGCCACTTGTTTAACCCCATGGTATAATACTGAACCCTTGGTGTTTTCTCCTTGAAATCGTTTTCGATGCCTTTTAACCAAAGATCGAACCAGGCATAAATCTGTTCGTCGTAGTTCAGACGGGCATCGCCAACACTACGCTCACCTACGATGGTATTCTCCGTTGCACGGGTATAGGCGCAGTGCAGGGTTGGGGCAATTACCAGATACTGGTTATCCCGAACTGCCGGGTCTTTGGCATTGTTCCTTACATGATTGAACAAGGCCAGGTTAGGGCTTATGGAAACATCATACCAGGAAGCAAACCAAAAACTGGGAACCGGGATTTCCATATTATCATGATAAAGTCCGCCCTTATACCAATCTTCGTGGTTGGGTGTACGGCGCACCATTTTGTCAAAGATTTCCTTTTTACCTCCGATATTTTTAAGAATATCCTGAATAGGAAGATGGGCCAATGCCTCTGACATATCAACACGGGGATTTTCGGGAGCAAGGTCGTAATATCTGGAGATCCGTATCAGGTCTTCCTGAGTGGCCCCTTTTGGAATACGCGGCTTAAATTTATCGTGCTCCACCCCATAAAGCCAGGCAAAGAACAATAGTTGCTCTGCCCCTCCCCGGTACCAGTTGCCCTGTTCATAAAACTCCCCGACCCTGCCAACTCCGGCTCCGAAAGCCTGTGGGACCATTGCCGCTAATGAAGGATGGTCCAGGGCGGCGACTGCCATTTGCCATTCCGCTGTAGAGGAACAGCCGATAAGTCCGATTTTGCCATTGGACCAGGTCTGATCTTTCATCCAGCTAAAGGCATCGTATCCATCGGTTAAGGGGGTACCCAGGATATCCCATTCCCCTTCGGAATAATAGCGGCCCCGCTCATTTTGCACTACATAGGCATATCCGCGCTTCACTGCCTCATAGGCCCTTCTGGCCGTTCGTGTTCTCCGTTCCCCATCACCCCAGGAATTAAAGTTGTACGGGGTCCTGGAAAAAATTATAGGGACCGGCTGCCCTGTCTTTGGCCGGTATATATCGGTGGCAAGTCGAATACCATCGCGCATGGGCATCATGACTTTCTGGTCAATGATTGCGATTTCCTCCAGCTCTGCCAGGATATCCTGCTGTGCCTGTGTAAAATTGAATGCTGCTGCTAAAAATAATAGGGTGAAGAATCGGTAGCCTGATTTCATATGTTTAATAAAAATTTGATTTGCCTTTAAAAATATTGAAATAATGTGGTTTACAGGATACTTGCCCGTGAAATCTATTTATTTGCCATAATTGCATTTCTATGGATTGAACCAATAGGTTAATTTTAGGGTAAGCGACCAGATATTCCCGGACAGGGGATCTAAAAGCTGATTGTTTGTAAAGACCAAGAAAAGATCTGAAGCAGGCTTATAGCGCCACTGGAAACGGGAATTCAAATTGAAATTTCGGGATTGTTCGTTGTATTGAAACAGTGTGGCAAAGAAAAGTTTGTTAGTAAAGGTGATATCTACTTTGGAACCTATCAACCAGAACTCGGTAGTATTCCACGGCTCTGGGAGTTTGATATTATTATAGCTGATATTGGAGCTCAGGCTTACATAGGGTTGAAAGCGATAGCCCATCTCGTTGGAAATATTGATTCTAGTACCCTCTTCGTAATATCCACCAATACTGGCATCAAAGGAATAGGTAAATAAGCTCTGAGGTTTTGAATTGTACTCCAACCTTAATCGGTTCCATCTTCCTTCCGTTCCCACCTGCAGGGAATCCTTACCTGTTC
>JABDRK010000320.1 GCA_013041785.1 Eudoraea sp. | reverse complement strand
ATTTAAAACAGCTGAACATATCCCCGAATATCCCTCAAATAACAGCATCCATTAACGCCATAATCGCCAATAGAAAAAGCCCAGATGGAGGTATAAACCCTGCGGAAACTATTCCCACTGGTGAAGTATGTGTGAGTGGCATGCTTTTGAATTACGCCAGTTATTTCGGTGCGGAACAAGCCGCATTAACATCCATTATCGACTTCCTCCTGGATCAAAAAATGCCCGATGGGGGCTATAATTGCCAGTCCAACCGCACAGGAGCAGTTCACAGTTCCATGCACACTACCCTTTCGGTTATGGAAGGTATTGCCGAGTATCTTAAAAATGGCTACACCTACAAAAAAGAATCTCTTGCCAAATCACTACAGGAAGCCCGTGAGTTTTTGCTGCTTCATAAACTTTTTCGTTCTGACCGAACCGGGAAAATCATACATCCGGACTTTCTTAAAATGCGCTACCCCCGGCGCTGGAAGTACGACATCTTCAGTGCTCTGGACCTCTTCCAGTACGCCGGTTTCTCCTGGGACGAACGCATGCGTCCGGCCCTGGAAATTCTGCTGGGAAAACAGCGTAAAAACGGAAGTTGGAACCTTCAGGCCAAACTGGCAGGAGCAACCCATTTTGAAATGGAAAAACCAGGCAAACCCAGTCGGTGGAATACGCTCAGGGCTTTACGGATTTTAAGGAGGTTTCCTGCGGTGTGACCAATATCATTTCACAATCGCAGTATTCTAAGCATATTGATATCATAACATAAAAATTAGAGGTCATGGCAATAACCACAGTATTTGAAAACAATGTAGCAGATTATGAACAATGGTATGAGGACCATAAGGCAATATTTGAATCAGAAGTACGCGCCCTGCAGGCACAATTTGCCAAGCTTCCTGAAAACCTGAGAGGGATTGAAGTTGGACTGGGAACAGGAAGGTTTTCCGTAGCCCTGGGGATTAAGGAAGGTGTGGAGCCTGCTTCCGCAATGGCTGAAAAAGCCGCTCAGCGCGGTATTGAAGTTATGCCCGGCGTGGCTGAAAAACTACCCTATGGAGATATGCAGTTCGATTTTGTTCTCTTTGTAACGATTTGCTTTCTGGACCAACTAAAACAGGGACTCAAAGAAGCGAATCGCGTGTTGAAAAAGGGAGGCGCTGTAATTATCGGATTCCTGGATAAAGACCGACCCATAGCTCTTGGCTATAAAGAAAAAAAAGAGCGGAGTACATTTTATCAACGAGCTTCTTTCTACACCGTAAAGCGGCTTGAAAACCTGCTTGAGGAAACCGGTTTTGTAAACCCGGAGTACAACCAAACTCTGTTTGGGGAATTGGAGGAGATTTCCGAAGCACAATTTCCTGAAGACGGGCATGGCTCAGGTTCCTTCGTTGTGGTGAAAGCAACCAAAAAATGAATATTGAGTATTTGCCGCATACTGCAGATATCCGAATGAAAATCAAGGGGGAAACCCCTATGCAGTTATTTTTAGCAGGTCTCCTTGGCATGTCACACATCCTGAAGGAAAATGTATGTCGGGAAACGCCGGAGTTCCGGAAAAAGGCAGAAATTAAGCTGTCTGCCCCCGATCTTACCTGCCTGCTGATTGATTTCCTGTCGGAAGTACTTTCAATATCCTATACAGAAAAGGCTATTTTTTGTAGGATGGAAGACGTGGTAATATCTGAAAACAACCTGGCTGCCACGCTTTTTGGAACCGGGATAAGTAGCCTGGATGAGGAAATCAAGGGGGTGACCTACCACGAAGCCGAGGTAAGGAAAAATAGCAGCAATTGCTGGGAAACCCTTATTGTATTTGACATCTGAACCATGAAAATAGGCAAAAAAAATATCCATAAATTAAATGATTATCTCTGGGAGATCCCCGCATCCTTCAGGCCTCAATATATGCATGTCCCGGCCCGTATTCTCGCTTCTGAAATCCTGCTGGATGAGATCATGGAAGATCGATCCCTCATTCAGCTGGTCAATGTAGCCTCCTTACCGGGAATTAAAGGAGCTTCCATGGTTATGCCTGATGTGCATGAGGGATATGGTTTCCCGATTGGTGGTGTTGCTGCCACCGCCTATCCGGATGGTGCCATTTCCCCGGGAGGGATAGGATATGATATTAACTGCGGGGTGCGATTGATGCTTAGCCCCCTGCAACGTTTTGAGGTAACAGACAGGCTCGAAGAACTCTCCAAAGAAATGTATGCTCAAATTCCTTCCGGAATGGGCAAGGGGGGAAACCTGGTGTTATCTGACCGGCAAATGCGAGAAGTATTGAAAGAAGGTGCAGCATGGGCAGTAGCCCAGGGTTACGGGCAAAAAGAAGATTTAGCTTTTATGGAAAGTCATGGAAAACTCGATATGGCAGATCCCAGGCTCGTTTCGGAAAGGGCCAAGAAAAGGGGAAAAGACCAATTGGGCACCATTGGTTCCGGCAACCATTTTGTAGAAGTAGACTACGTGGATGAAATTTTTGACACCGCTATTGCCAACGCCTTCGGATTGGAAAAAGGACAGGTAGTGATCCTGATTCATACCGGTTCGCGGGGTCTGGGCCATCAGGTGGCCACAGACAATATCAAAACCCTCATGGCTGCTATGGAGAAATACGGGATTAAGATTCCAGACCGCGAACTGGCTTGTGTTCCTTTTAATTCTGAGGAAGGCCAGAATTATTTTAAGGCCATGTGTGCCGCGGCAAATTATGCATGGTGTAATCGTGAAGTGATCTCCTGGGAAGCCAGACAGGCCTGGAAAAATGTCTTTGGTACCCGGGGTGGAAACCTTAAGCTTATGTACGATGTAGCCCATAACATCGCCAAACTTGAAAACCATACGCTTAATGGAGAATCAGCAATGATGATCGTCCACCGTAAAGGAGCCACACGGGCATTTGGCCCGGGATTTTCAGAATTGCCAGAGGCATACCGGGAAGCGGGTCAGCCGGTCATAATCCCCGGAAGTATGGGTACCTGTTCCTATGTCCTTGCAGGAACAGCCAAAAGCATGGAGATCACCTTTGGCTCTTGCTGCCACGGAGCAGGAAGGAGACTATCCAGAACGGCGGCAAAGAAACAGGTAAATGCCCCAGTATTAAAAGAGGAATTACGGTCGCGGGGGATCTACGTAGAAGCAGGGTCCTTTAAAGGGATTGCGGAAGAAGCCCCTGTGGCATACAAGGATGTAAATGAAGTCGTGGAAACTGTCCATGCCTCAGGGATTGCTAAAAAAGTAGCTAAATTAAGACCTATGGCCGTAGTTAAGGGCTAGCCTTGTCAGCACCTTCCAAAATGGTAATGGCTTCCTTATCAGATACCTGGTAAAAATGCAGGTAAAATTGACCCACAGCCATAAAGTTCAAGGGGGTTGCCAGGCAAACCACCTCATCCACCTCGGGCATAGCTTCCAGTCTTTGGACGGCAGATCTGGGCGCAACCGGAATCCCAACGATGATCCTGGAGGGTTTCTGTTTAGCCACTAATTGCACCGTAGCTATCAGGGTATTTCCCGTGGCAATCCCGTCATCTACCACGATCACTACCTTGTCTTTCAAAGGAAGCGGATTGCGGTCTCTGTAATATTGACTGTGGCGTTCATTGAGTACTTCCCTGATCCGGGCCGTTTCCTCAATTATGTAATCTTCGGGGATCGTTTCGGTATCACTCAGGATAACCCCATCCATACTTACAGCACCAATGGCATATTCCTTATGATGGGGATGGCCTATTTTTTTAGTCAGCACAACATCCAAAGGGGCATTAAGAACTGCCGCCACCTCCGCCCCAACGGGAAGCCCCCCTCTGGGAATTGCTAAAACCACGATATCCTGCCCTTTAAAAGGCCTTAACTGCTCGGCGAGTTGTTTCCCGGCATCCGTTCTGTTTTCATACAGGTAACTCATATCTAATCAAAAGTGTTTCTTAAACCAGGAAGCAGACATTGCTGCCACCTGCTCCAATTTCCCGGGTTCTCCAAACAAGTGGGAAGCCCCCGGTATAATTTCTATTTTTTTCTCTGCAGTTAGTTGGTCATGGGCTTTTTGATTTAGACCGATCACCACGCCATCCAACCCCCCAACAAGAAATAAGGTTGGGGAACTAACTCCATCAATAATATCCAAAGCCATATCCGGCCTTCCCCCCCGTGATACCACAGCGGCAATCTCTCCGCCGAAATGAGCAGCTGCACCCAGGGCTGAAGCTGCTCCTGTACTGGCCCCAAAATAGGCAATCCTCAGGTTCAGAGTTGGTTCATATTTCCTGCACCAATGTGTAACGGCAATCAATCTTTCGGTAAGCAGGGGAATGTCAAAACGGGTTTGGTAATTCATGTCTTCTTCTTCCGTAAGCAGGTCGAACAAAAGGGTGGCAATACCTTCCTCCTGCAGCACCGAGGCCACATAGTTATTTCGGGAACTCAACCTGCTGCTGCCACTTCCATGTGAAAAAAGCACAAGCCCCCTGGCAGGATCAGGCAGTCCCAGAATCCCTTTCAGGACAACTTCATCGAGGACAATATCAAGATGGCATATGCTGGTGTTTGTATTCATAGCTATTTATTCAATAGGTTTATATTCGGGTAAGTCTGCTTTACCAGGTTGAAAAAAACACCATAGGTAAAGGCGAGAATTACGATGTATATCAGTATCCCCAGTACTGGAAAAAAAACCAGTAAATCAATCGTTATTACTATCCCAAGGCTTAACAATACGATCGTCCAATAACTCCAGGAACGTTCATTTCGGGAATTCAGCAGATGACATAGCAATAAGGCGGCTAAACAATCCCCTAACCAGATACTTATCAGGTAGGTAGCCAACAAGAGTAATCCGAATGGAATACTCAGCATGGTAGCCAAACAATACACAATGAGCACAGGAATACCAATAAGATAGGCCAATCCAGGTCCGAACGTTTTCCATCGGTTACCTTTAAACTTGCCAACAGATCGTGCCAGGAATTCACCCAATAAGGTATTCAAAAGCAATAGCGTGAAAAAATGGACAATGACATTCAAAAACCAGAGTCCATAACCCCAGAAGGCACTTCCCCGGGAAAACCAATTTTCTTCAATTTGTGCGTTTAGATGCCCGGATAATTGAGGCAAATCCCAAATCGGGAAAAGGATTTCTTTACCACTTGCTACGACAGGAAAAGCACTAACCATGAAGA
>JABDRK010000312.1 GCA_013041785.1 Eudoraea sp. | reverse complement strand
ATTGTTAGCCACAAATTTACCAATGCGAATATTCTGCCTTTCAATACGGTCCAGCATAAAGCCGAACATGCTGGTAAGCAATGAAAAAGCATTCTTGGATGGCAGCCGGTTTACATGGGTTATTTCCGTGTGGAGGATTATGGCATCCACAACGGTTGCCCCACGTTTGATAGCTTCCTCGATGGGCACCATACTTCCTAAGCCTCCATCGGCATATTCACAGCCCTCCTTTCTTACCAGACTCATAAACGGCGTATAATTGCAGGATATCCAGATCCATTCACAGAAATCATCATAGGAAAAATCACGGATCGACTTATACTCCACGGTATTCAGAGATAGATTAGATACCGTAACCACGATTTCTTTATTACCCGCTTTTAAGATATTGAATTCTTCCGGGGTGAAGGTGTTCCTGATGAGATTCAACAGGTTGTAGCTTTCCCCAAAGGTTTTGCTTCCCCGGTAAAAGTTTTTCAAAACATTCCAGTGGTTAATGGCAATATTCGCTACCCCATATTTGTTTTGGATGAGAAAAGGGCAATTGCTGAAAATATGGTCCTGGGTAACCGAGGTGTACACATTTTTTATTTTCTCGGTCTCCTGAAGCGCCAGGTGAGAAATTAGCAGACTCCCTGTTGATGTCCCTAAAAACATATCGTAGGAATAGCCCAGGCCTTCCATAAGGTATTGCGCTACGCCTCCGGCAAAAGCTCCTTTACTACCACCCCCAGAAATAACCAATGCTCTCATAATTCTAATACGTTCTTTAGATAGGCGCGTTCTTCAGGTTCAAGCCTGTTTACCATCCCCTTTACCCGTTCCCTCAGGGATTGCTTTTTGAGAAGATCTCCCATTAAATTTCGTGCAAAACTTCGGAACTGCCAGGAATGGTGGACACAAGCCTGTGACAAATCCAGCAAATACTGGTCATTAAGAGCCAGCACTTCACGAATTAACAAAAACGCATTTTTCCGTATATCCTGCCCATGGACTGCTGAAGTGTACCCCCTCAGTTCTTCCTCAAAAGCCGCCTTTGCTGCAGGGTCGCCAAAATTAGGAGTAAGCATGGCTAGTAGCAGCCAGGTCATTCGTAAACTTCTGTTCGGCAGTCCTATCCTGCCCTTTGTGCGTTCAAGATACCTTAGGCGATCTTCCGGAAAACTGACCCAGAGCTTGTACAGGGCATTTTCAATTGTGATATAGCTGGAGTCTTCGAGAAATGATTCATACAACTCCTTTAATTCTGGCGTTACCCGGGGTATGGATAAGGCTACTGCCTGCCTGACTTTCAAATTACCTTCACGGGCCGTTTCTTCAAGGAAATCCGGGGATAGGGACTTGGCGTAGCGCAGGATGATCCTACTCCTAAGCTCCTGGGAGGCCATCCCGGGCCAATACCCGGCAATAATCTTTTGGTTGTTCGCCGGACTTGTGATCAACTCCTGCCGGATATCTTTAAATTGTTTTATAGCCTTGCTTTGTGCCAGCAGATAGTCTTCACATTCCTGAAAGGGGAACAAATCCGACTCAAACCATTTTTCCCGGAATTCACCGAGACTAAACCCACAGGCTTCTTCCATGGTTGAAAAAAACTGGCCTATCGTTGCATTCTTAAAAGCAAAACGTTCAAGGTAATTCCGGATCCCAAGCCGGAATGCCTTGTCCCCCAAAGTATTCCTTAACATAAGTGCTGCCCAGGCTCCTTTTTCATAAAAGGTTAAACTGCTGGCTTTCGGATTGGTCAGGGCCTCCCCTTCCCCTTTTTCCGATTGTTCTTTTAATATCTGGGCCGAATCCCAAAATTTCCAGAAAAAATAATCTTCTCCAAAAATTTCCTGTTCGGATAAATAGGCATAATAGGTTGCCAGCCCTTCATGCAGCCAGTGCTGCCCGGCATCGGTTTCGGTTACCAGATTTCCAAACCACTGATGGGCGAGTTCATGGGCGTTTACATTAACGTAATTCACATCTGCAAAGGCAAGGGAATCAATTACATAGTTATCGGAAAAAATAGTGGTTCCGGTATTTTCCATACCCGCATACAGGAAGTCCCGAACAGGTACCTGCTTATAGTTTTGCCAGGGATAGGGAACGCCAATTTCCGATTCCAGAAAATCAAAAATCCTTTTGGTATGGCGATAAGTGGGCTCACTTTTCAGAGAATCCTGGGTATAGGTATACATTAGGATAGGAATGCCAGACCCACTTGTAGCCCGCTCAAATTGGTAGTTCCCAATAGCAAATCCAAGTAAATAACTACTCATGGGCTGCTTCATCTGATAAGACCATTTTATCTTGCCCTTACCCTCTTTTTTGCTTTTTAGTATCCCATTGGATATTAGCTCGTAGGGATTATCCATGGAAACAGACATCTTAAAGGTTATCTTCTCCTCCATCAGGTCGGGACTGGGGACCCAATGGCTGTTGTACTTGCCCTGTCCCTGGGTCCAGATTTGTTCGTTTCCTGGAATACTGTCCTGCCAACCCAAAAAATAAACAGCCTGTTTGGGTTTAACATCATAGGTTAATTGCAGGCGGTAACCCTTGCCCGGTTTTAGGCTTTTGTTTACAATCAATATGCGGCCATCATATTTATAATTTACCGCTTTACCATTCAGGCGGACTTCATGAAATACCATATCCCTGGCATCGAGGTATAGCGAATCTATCGCTTTGGTAGCTTGCAGATGATAACGCACCTCTCCCTGAATTACCTGCTGATACGGATCAATATCCAGTGCAATGGCCCCTTTGGTGAAATCGTATGGCCATTCTGACTGACCCCATACTGGGATCAGTATAGTTAGCAGGGCAATTCCAGTATAAAGCTTTTTAAGCGTGCTCATCATTCTATTTCAAATTTAGCGTTTTGTAAGATTGCAGGTAACTGGAGGAACTAGTATTTTAGTTGTATCATGAGCACTTCCCTTCAAGCTCCCATAACATAT
>JABDRK010000279.1 GCA_013041785.1 Eudoraea sp. | reverse complement strand
GGCCAGGTCCCAGCCAACAAAGGCACCTGCCTTTTTCCCTGCAGCTGTTATGGCCTTCATGTCAAAAACCTGTCCGTTATAATAGTTTACTCCGCCAATAAACACCAGGGCAAGGCTGTCTCCCAATTCTTCGATTTTGGCCAGGACATCCTCGGTACGCCAGTGATGTTCCCCTTCCCGTTTTTTCACTTCAACCAGCACCTCCTTTGGATCCAGACCGTGGAATTTTACCTGGCTTTGCAGCATGTATTGATCCGATGGAAAGGCTTTTTCTTCACATAAAATCTTGTAGCGTGTTTTGGTAGGCCGATAAAAACTAACCATCAGCAGGTGCAGGTTTACCGTAAGGGTATTCATAACAGAGACCTCCTCGGTTTTGGCCCCGACAACTTTTGCAAGCGGTCCTGCCAGTCGTTCATGATAATCCCACCAGGGTTTTTCGGCATAGAAGTGCCCCTCAACGGCCAGTTCCCGCCAATCCTTCATGATATCGTCCACGAAATTCTGTGTACGCTTTGGCTGTAATCCCAGGGAGTTACCTGTGAAATATATCACCTGCTTGCCGCCTACCTTTGGAAAATAAAAGGCTTCCCGGTATGTACGCAAAGGATCCATGGCATCCAGTTTCCGGGCGTATGAAAGGCTGTTTTCGAAGGGCGCTGCCTCCTGCATAAAATTGGATCTTGAATTCACGGAATTGTTATGGCTATAAATTGCGGAAACAAAAATAACTAATTCTCCCGCAACCGCATTTCTATAATATGTTTTTGGAAACCCGCCTTTTCATAAGCTTTTACGGCAGGCAGGTTGTCTTCGTAGACCGTAAGGCGCAATTCAATTAGTCCCATGCTTTTGGCCCAATCCTGTAAAGCCCTCAGGATTCTTTGATTAATTCCCTTACCCCGGTATTGGGGTAAGGTATACATAAATCCGAGGTAAGCATATTCTTCATGATCCAAATAACTTCTGGCCTTCCTCGCCATGCCATAACCGGAACTTACCAGCATTCCGTCATATTCAGCAACATAAACACCTACATGCTCATCAAGCAATAACGCCTTTAAGTCATAGTATTTCACCGGAGGTTGCCTTATGGTTGGATCAAAAGGGCGTTCGGCTTCTATCAGTTTCTGCTCGAACTCGAGGAGTTCTGGCAGATCTTCCAAGCGGGCTTCACGGACGATGACGGCATTGATATCCATAGGCTTTTGGTTACTTCCAAGGTAGTATTTAAATCTCTATTTTTACAAAAAATCCGGCATGCATTTCCTATCTCAGGATCTTGACGATTATATTGTAAATCATTCTGAAGCCGAGCCTCAATTGCTTCGAGAACTTCGGAGGGAAACCCACCTGAAAGTCATTCAGCCCAGGATGATCACCGGACATTATCAGGGTCGGGTGCTGAGTATGCTTTCCAAATTAATTCAACCAGGGAACATACTGGAAATAGGGACGTATACCGGGTATTCTGCGCTCTGCCTGGCCGAAGGTCTGCCACATGACGGACAGTTGCATACGGTAGAGATTAACGAAGAACTGCAGGACATTCAAAAAAAGTACTTCGACCGCAGTCCCCTAGGCCCAAAGATCATCCCCCATATTGGCGATGCAGCATCTGTAGTTCCCGAATTGGACTTCGTTTTTGATCTGGTATTTATTGATGCCGGGAAGACCGACTACGATGTACATTTTGAAAATGTTATAAAGAAGGTTAAATCCGGAGGTATTATTTTGTCAGACAATGTACTTTGGTCCGGGAAAGTAATAAGTCCGGCTTCCCCGGCTGACAAAGCCACACAGGCCCTTCAGGCATATAACGAGAAACTGATGAAGGATCCCAGGGTGGAGACCGTAATACTGCCTATAAGGGACGGGCTGACGCTGAGTAGGGTTCGATAAACCGCTTATAACCCCTGTAAAAAATAAAGGCTAAAAGTGTTCCCACAAGGGCTCCTGCCAGGAGGTCCAGTGGAAAGTGAACGCCCACGTAGATGCGGCTTAATGAAAATAACATTGGCCAAAAAAACAACAATGCAAACCAGGCCCGGTTTTTTCTAAGGAAGAGCACAACCAGCGTGGTGACTGCAAACGAAGTGGAAGCATGACCTGAGAAAAAACTAAAACTTTCAGGTTGTCGGAGCACCCGAATTATGCCATTTAACTCCAGGTCGTTATTGGGCCGTAAACGTTCAAAAAAATCTTTTGATAAATCGGTAATCAGGTGAGTGACCAGTAGCAGGAAAATAATACAAAGTGATATGATCAGGCCTTCTTTCCGTCGGTACTGGCTCATGATCAGCAGGAAGAAAAGGATAAAAAGCGGGGTCCACGTACCTATATTGGTAACCAGCGACCAAAAACTGTCATAAGATTCAGAGCCCAAGCCGTTTAAAAAGATCAGGGCCTTCTTATCCCAGTCCAGTAGTCCTTCGAGCATTGTACCGATTATTTCCTCTTGATGGTGCCTGTAACATCACTAACATTCTTCTTAACCTCATCAATCTCTTTCTTGATATCCTCGGTAAAACTCGTGTCTATTCCCTGCTTTTCAGCGCTTTTTTGAATTTCCTGTTTGATGTCCTCTGTGGCATCCTTGAGTTGCCGCATACCCTTGCCAAGACCTTTAGCTATACCAGGAATTTTATCTGCGCCAAAGACCATAACCACGATAAACATGATAAAGAAGATTTCGGCCCCGCTAATAAATAATGCAATGGACATCATAAGGGCAAATATACGCAGAATTGCGAGCTAAATAAAAAAGTCCTGTCGACACGACAGGACTTTCTTATATAAATTCTGGTTATTATTTTCCTTTAATTGACTTCTTGAATTTGTCAAAATCGGATTGCTGTTCTTTTTTTGGCCAGGCATTATTAGTTACATCGATGTCGGCCGTTTCTGCCTTGGGATCTACCACTATACCGGTAATCTCCTTTTCCGAGGCAATAACGCGTTTTACCTCCTTGTCGTTTTTCCTCCAGATTTCAGGGGGATAGGTAATGTTTTCGCGGGTACCATCTGCATAGGTATATTCCACAATCAAAGGCATTGGGATACCTCCGGGCTTATCAAATGTTACTTCGTAAAAATATTTGGGTTCCTTGATGGATTTTCGTTCCTCAGCGGTCATATTATCCATCATGAACTCCTTGAGCGTCTGCGAAGTTTCCAGGGGATTCTTCCCTTTTAATTCGGGATCAAAGTCTTCACTACCCTCTTCGGCCAGGTAAACCAATGGGGGCAGGTCGCTTTCAGAAATATTCCGTGCAGCCATATATTCACGCATTCTTTTACCTGGTTTATCACTTACGTAATACTTTTTTACTCCTTTAACCCCGATATCCACATAATCGGTGGTGTAAAACCAGCTCCTCCAGTACCAGTCGAGATCAACCGCTGAGGCATCTTCCATGGTTCTGAAAAAATCTTCAGGGGTCGGGTGTTTGAATTTCCAACGCTGGGCATAGGTCTTAAACGCATGATCAAACAATTCTCTTCCCATTACGGTTTCCCGGAGAATATTCAAGGCAGTGGCCGGTTTAGCATAGGCGTTTGGCCCTAATTGGTATACATTTTCCGGATTCGACATAATCGGCGAGATCGTGTTTTGATCTCCGCTCATATAGGGGACTATTTTAGAAGGATCGCCTCTTCTTGAGGGATATTTTTCATTTGGCGCAATAGCTTTGGGAAAAGCTTCACCAAATTCCTGTTCGGCCAGGTACTGCATAAAAGTATCCAGTCCTTCATCCATCCACCCCCATTGCCTTTCGTCTGAATTTACGATCATGGGGAAAAAATTATGGCCCACTTCATGAATAATAACACTGATCATTCCATACTTAACCCGGTCGCTATAGGTCCCGTCTTCATTAGGCCTCCCGTAGTTCCAGCAAATCATCGGATACTCCATTCCCTGATTCCGGGCATGAACTGAAATGGCCTTGCTGTAAGGATAATCAAAAGTAAACTTGGAGTAGGACTTCAGGGTACTGGCTACGGCTTTGGTTGAGTATTCCTCCCATAAGGGGTTCCCTTCTTTGGGATATAGGGATACTGCCATTACATCACGACTGCCAATACGAACCGCCTGCATGTCCCAAATAAATTTTCTGGAAGTGGCAAAGCCGTAATCCCTTACATTGTTTGCCTTAAACTTCCAGGTTTTCTTCTTGTCCGAAAATCCTTTTTCCAACTCCTCAACCTCTTCCTGGGTAACAATGATCACGGGCTTGTCATACGACTTTCTGGCTTGCTCATACCGTTTCATCATTTCCTTGCTGAATACCTCTTTGCGGTTTTGCAATTCACCCGTAGCGTCCAGAATGTGGTCTGCGGGAACGGTAATATTCACTTCATAATCTCCAAAAGGCAGGGCAAATTCACCACTACCCCAGAATTGATGATTTTGCCAGCCTTC
>JABDRK010000261.1 GCA_013041785.1 Eudoraea sp. | reverse complement strand
ATCCAGCACATCAGAAATGATAAAGGGCAGGTCTTCTTTGGTGACCTTTTCCTTCTTATCCCCGAGTTCAATGATACGCGCTGTAACCTTTTTGATCTCATCATCATTCAAAGTCAGCCCCAGTTCCTGCAGGTTTTTTTGAATGTTAGCTTTTCCGGAAGTTTTTCCTAAGGCATATGATCTTTTTCGACCAAATCGTTCAGGCAATAAATCATTAAAGTAAAGATTCTTTTTATTATCCCCATCTGCATGTATACCAGCAGTTTGAGTAAAAACATTATCACCAACAATAGGTTTGTTTGGCGGGATTTGGAAACCGGTAAAAGCCGATACCAGCTTACTCACTTTAAATAAGGTTTTTTCGCTTACATTGGTTTCAATCTCAGGCAAAAAATCATTGATTACGGCGATGACACTGGCCAATGGGGCGTTTCCTGCACGCTCTCCCATCCCATTTACCGTGAGATGCAATCCATGGCATCCTGCCTTGAGCGCTTCCATGACATTGGCCACACTGAGATCGTAATCGTTATGCCCATGGAAATCGAAATGCGTATCCGGATACCTGTCTATAATTTTTGAAAGAAAAGTATAGGCTTCATTGTGTGTAAGTACACCTAGCGTATCGGGCAATAAAACCCGCTTAATGGGTTGTTGCGTAAGGAAATCCAAAAACTGGAAAACATACTCCGGTGAATTCCGCATGCCGTTACTCCAATCTTCCAGATAGACGTTGGTAATGATTCCTTTATCTGCAGCTAAAGAAAGCACTTTTGAAATGTCTTTGAAATGCGCCTCTGGAGTTTTCTTTAGCTGATGGGTAAGGTGATTTAGCGAACCCTTGGTCAGCAGGTTTTGAACCTGCGCACCGGCTTCTTCCATCCAGGAGATGGATTTACCATTATCCACAAAGGTTAGCACCTCCACCCGGTCCAGATACCCTGCTTCCGCTGCCCAGGCTGTAACTTCTTTTACAGATTCAAATTCCCCTTCAGAAACCCTGGCAGAAGCAATTTCAATGCGATCTACCTTGAGTTCTTCCAGCAATAATTTGGCCAGGGTAAGCTTTTCCGGGGTAGAGAAGGAGACACCGGAGGTCTGTTCCCCGTCCCTCAGTGTGGTATCCATGATCTCTATCCTTCTTTTCTTCATCTTCCCAATGTGTTCTTAATTCATGGATGGATTACCAATTCGTAATTACATTTTTGATTACAAAGGGGTATCCTTGGCAAAATCTTTTATGTTCTCCTTAAGGTTCAACAAATAATCAATGTCGTCAAACCCATTTAAGAGGTTGTCTTTTTTATAACTGTTGATGGCGAAACTTTCCTGTTCCCTGGTAGTATTTATAGTAAAGGTTTGTTCCGGCAGGCTTACCGTAAAACTAGTTTCGGGATCAGCTTCTATGGCGCCAAAGATTTTTTGCAGGAATTCGGGACTGACCTGTACCGGAAGAACCCCGACATTCAGGCAGTTGTTTCGAAAGATGTCGGCAAAGAAGCTGGATACCACACAACGGAAACCATAGTCATAGACTGCCCAGGCAGCATGTTCCCGCGAGGAGCCGGATCCAAAGTTCTTTCCTCCCACCAGGATCTTACCGGAGTATACCGGGTTGTTCAGCACAAAATGTTCTTTGGGGGTGTTGTCCGGATTGTACCGCCAATCGCGAAACAGGTTCTCGCCAAAGCCTTTTCGTTCCGTGGCTTTTAAAAACCGTGCAGGTATGATCTGGTCGGTATCCACATTCTCAATAGGAAGGGGTACCGCAGTGCTTTCCAGGATGTTGAATTTATCGTATGCCATGTTTCAATATTAAACAGCTTGTGTTTGTAAGAGTTCTCTGGGGTCCGTTACCTTCCCGGTGATAGCCGCTGCCGCAGCCACCAGCGGACTTGCCAGCAGGGTTCGCGCTCCGGGCCCCTGCCTTCCTTCAAAATTCCGGTTGGAGGTACTTACGGCGTATTTTCCTGCCGGAATCTTGTCATCATTCATAGCCAGACAGGCAGAACATCCGGGTTCCCGGAGTGAAAATCCGGCCTCATTCAGGATGGCCAGTATACCTTCTGCTTTTATCGCTTCTTCCACTTTATGCGATCCGGGCACCAGCCAGGCCGTAACGTGTTCTGCTTTCTTTCGTCCTTTTACCAAACTGGCAAAGGCACGGAAATCTTCTATCCTGCCATTGGTACAGCTGCCCAGGAAAACGAAGTCTATTTGCTTTCCAAGCATATCCTCACCTTCGTTAAAATCCATATAGGCCAGGGATTTTTTATAGGTGGCAACTCCACCTTCAACCGATTCAGCCATTGGAATGCCTTTTGAAATCCCTACACCCATACCCGGATTAGTACCGTAGGTAATCATGGGTTCGATTTCATCCCCCTGAAATGCAATCTCCTTATCAAATACTGCATCTTCATCGGTCTTCAGGGTCTGCCAATATTCCATAGCCTTATCCCAGGCCGATCCTTTAGGTGCGAATTCCCTGCCTTGTATATATTCGAATGTTTTTTCATCAGGTGCAATCATTCCGCCCCGGGCTCCCATTTCTATACTGAGGTTACAAACCGTCATACGGCCTTCCATGCTCATATTGCGAAAAACCTCCCCGGCATATTCTACAAAATAGCCGGTAGCCCCGGAAGTCGTCAGCTTGGAAATAATGAACAGTGCCACATCCTTTGGCGTTACGGCCTCGTTTAAGGATCCGTTGATGGTAATCCGCATGCTTTTGGCCTTGGGTTGCATGATGCATTGTGAGGCTAAAACCATTTCAACCTCCGAAGTTCCAATTCCAAAAGCAATAGCACCAAATGCCCCATGGGTAGAGGTATGTGAATCCCCGCAAACTATGGTGGCACCGGGAAGGGTAATTCCATTTTCCGGTCCGATCACATGCACAATCCCATTCTTTTCATGCCCCAGTCCCCAATAAGGGATATTATGCACTTTTGCGTTTTGCTCCAATGCCTCTAATTGTTTCGCGGATAGCGGGTCCTGTACAGGCAGGTGTTGGTTCAGGGTAGGGGTATTGTGATCAGCGGTAGCGAAAGTGCGCTCCGGATACAGTACGTTGATATTTCTATTTTTCAGGCCGAGAAAGGCAACCGGGCTGGTTACCTCATGTACCAAATGCCGGTCTATAAACAGTACGTCGGGACCATCCTCGATCTTCTGTACGACATGCGAATCCCAGACTTTGTCAAATAGTGTTCTACTCATTTTGGCAGTTCCTTGATTAAAAGCAATTTCTTAAGCCACCAAAAATAGGAATATGCAGAGAGGCCAGTCAAAAAAGGGTAATTAAAATTACGATGTTCAAGCCCTTTAAACCGGGCGTAAAATACTTAGAATCAATAAGATAAAATAAGCTTGTCCAGTAATCAACCGTGTGGTTAAATGTGATTATTAATAGAAATACAGGCGCGAATAGGAAATTCATTCACTTTTACCCTCAGAAAAACTCCTAATTTTCGAATTAACTGATATAATTCCAAATCTCTTTATGGGCCTTAAGTCGCTGGTAAGTAGCTAGCACGAGCCGGTGCTTTTCGAGTTGCAGATCCGGATCTTCACGAAGAATGTGCTGTGCATAGAATCGGGCAGTTTTCAGGATATCGTTATCACGGACCACATCGGCTATCTTCAGGTTTAATACGCCGCTTTGCTGCGTACCCATCAAATCCCCGGGACCCCGCAACCTCAAGTCCACTTCAGCTATTTCAAAG
>JABDRK010000252.1 GCA_013041785.1 Eudoraea sp. | reverse complement strand
CAATAACGCTAACAAAACATTTTTATTAAAGAACAGGATGATCCCTACCGGAATCATTAATGTTGCTATTGAGCAATTGCTCATAATATTGGATAGGATCACGGTTAGGAAACCAAAGAAGAGGACCAGAATGTAAAAATTCAGATCAAATTGCTGGATTTTTTCTACATAAAGCGCAGCAAGTCCGGTTTCTTTTATGGCCAGTCCAAGCGCCAGTCCCCCTGCTACAAGCATCAGCGTGTCTCAGGGCAGTTTCCGAACATCATCCCCGCTAATGATTCCAGACATGGTAAGCAAAATAATAGGTAATAGGGAGACCACAGACGCCGGGATACCATGTACCTTCTCCGTTAACCATAAAATCAGGGTAAGGCCCAATACGCCCAGCACGACCCTTTTCTTGATTTTTTCGAATTTATACTGGGTGTCAGTAAGGTTCTTTGTTTCTTCATCCACATTGATCAACATTTCCTTTATTCTTGGGATGTACTTTTTGCTAAGCAGTAACCAGAATAGTAGTGTAAAGACAATTGCCAAAGGAAAACCAACCATCATCCATTCCAGGAATCCAATGTCTACCCCGTGATTATTCAGGGCCTCTACGGCAATGGCATTGGGCGGAGAGCCTATAAGCGTTCCCATCCCCCCAATAGAAGCCGCTCCGGAAATACCGAGCAGCATTGCCTTGGCAAATGGAGAATCTTCGTCAAGGGATTTGACAAAGGGCATTACCGAAGCAATCATCATGGCCGTGGTAGCGGTATTGGACATGATCATCGAAAAAAGGGCTGTTGTAAGCATAAGGCCCAGCAGGATGTATTTGGGTTTGGTTCCAAACCTGGAAATAGAGATCCGGAAAACTAGTTTGTCCAGTTCTGTTTTTCTCATGGCCTCAGCCATAAAAAACCCACCAAGCATAAGCCATATCACACTGCTCGACCATGAATTGATGTATTCTATGTAATGGGCCTGCACATTTTCAGGATCCACCTCAGAATAATAGCTGTTCATGGCGAAAATGAGAAACCCGAATACCAGCAGCCCTACAGCAAAAGGGGGAATGGCTTCTGTAATCCAGAGACCTACCGCAAGAAACAACAGGAAAAGTACATAAACCTGCGCCTGGTCCATGGTAGGTTCATACAAGGCATAGGTTAGGGCAAAAGATAGGATTATGCTGAGTAAGAAATAGATAACCTTACCTTGAATATCTACCACTTTTTGAATATCGGGTAACAGCTTTAACGAAGCGGTTCTGGAATCTGCCATTAGGAGAGCGGGTTACGTAAATTTCAGTTACAAAAGTACAATCAAATCCGTTTCTAAAACCTAATAAATGTCATTTCCTTAGATAAATCTCAATAAACGGAATTCACCTCATAAATTGTTGTTAAATTGTTGATAACTTAAGACCATCAAATGTCTAGCAAACGTATATTCTATGGGGTATTCCCTATATTTGTTGGATTGCAAAATTATCAGCTAATACATAATTTTTCTATGAGTGAAGAAGTGAAAAAAAACAGCTACGGAGCAGATAGTATTCAGGCCCTTGAAGGTATTGAGCACGTGCGCATGAGACCCTCCATGTATATTGGAGATGTTGGGGTGAGAGGCTTGCACCATCTGGTATACGAAGTAGTGGATAATTCGATAGACGAGGCAATGGGAGGCCATTGCGACAAGATAGATGTAATCATTAATGAGGACAATTCCATTTCGGTTAAGGATAACGGAAGGGGAATCCCGGTTGGATTGCATAAAAAAGAAGGTGTTTCTGCCCTGGAAGTGGTAATGACCAAGATCGGTGCCGGGGGTAAATTTGATAAGGACTCCTACAAGGTTTCCGGGGGTCTCCATGGAGTTGGGGTCTCTGTAGTTAATGCCTTATCGGATAACCTCAAAGCCACCGTATTTCGCGATGGGAAGATCTGGGAACAGGAATACCAGCGGGGTAAGACCTCGTATCCTGTAAAAAGCGTTGGTGAATCGGATGAAAACGGAACCCTTGTGACCTTCCATCCGGATGAAGAGATCTTTACCCAAACCATTGAATTTAATTATGAAACCCTGGCCAACCGGATGCGTGAATTGTCCTACCTGAATAAAGGGATTACAATTACCATCACAGACCTTCGTCAAAAAGACGATGATGGTGAATTTGTCAAAGAGACCTTCTACAGCGATGAAGGCCTTAAAGAATTTATCCGTTTCCTGGATAGTAACCGGGAACCCCTTATCCAGAGTGTAATTTCCATGGAAGGGGAAAAGAACGATATTCCTGTGGAAGTGGCCATGATCTACAACAACAGCTACACGGAAAATCTACATTCCTATGTAAACAATATCAACACACACGAAGGAGGTACGCACTTGTCTGGTTTCAGACGAGGTCTTACCACTACCCTGAAGAAATATGCCGACTCCTCGGGAATGCTGGAAAAGCTCAAGTTTGAAGTTTCCGGGGATGATTTCCGCGAAGGATTAACAGCCATTGTTTCTGTAAAGGTTGCTGAACCTCAGTTTGAAGGACAAACCAAAACCAAACTCGGAAACCGGGAAGTATCATCAGCAGTAAGTCAGGCTGTTTCCGAAATGCTAACCAATTACCTGGAAGAGCATCCGGATGATGCCAAAACGATCGTACAAAAAGTAATACTTGCGGCCCAGGCCCGGCATGCGGCTACCAAAGCCCGGGAAATGGTGCAGCGCAAGAATGTGATGTCAGGTGGAGGATTACCCGGTAAGCTCTCAGACTGTTCCGAACAGGATCCTGAGAAATGCGAGGTCTTCCTTGTAGAGGGGGATTCTGCTGGCGGGACCGCAAAACAGGGCAGAGACCGAAATTTTCAGGCCATACTGCCCCTGCGCGGAAAGATCCTGAATGTGGAAAAAGCCATGCAACACAAGGTTTTTGAGAATGAGGAAATCAAAAATATCTATACGGCCCTTGGGGTTACGATCGGTACGGAAGAAGACAGCAAGGCCCTCAACCTGGAAAAACTGCGCTATTATAAAGTAATTATTATGTGTGATGCCGACGTGGATGGCAGCCATATTGAAACTCTGATCCTTACCTTTTTCTTTAGATACATGCGTGAATTGATAGAAAACGGGCATGTGTATATCGCAACACCACCGCTGTATTTGGTTAAAAAAGGCAGTAAAAAGCGATATGCCTGGAATGATAAGGAACGCGACGAGATTGCAGAAAGTTTTGGCGGCAGTGTTTCCATCCAGCGCTACAAAGGATTGGGGGAAATGAATGCAGAACAGCTATGGGATACAACCATGAATCCGCAGTTCCGCACCTTAAGGCAGGTGACCATTGACAATGCCACCGAATCGGATCGAATATTCTCCATGCTAATGGGAGATGAGGTACCTCCACGGAGGGAATTTATAGAGAAAAATGCTGTCTATGCGAACATTGATGCATAGGAAACCCCACTTACACAACAAAAACTCGCTCCCTTGGGGCGAGTTTTTTAGTTTTAGGAAAAATATTACAAAATGAAACGGATCTTATT
>JABDRK010000248.1 GCA_013041785.1 Eudoraea sp. | reverse complement strand
AGGGAAAGTCATTTGTATTAATCAGGCCTTATTTTTAATCAAAGTATATGGGCGATTGAATGTCGGAAAGAATACCAAATAAAAAAGGTGGAGAAGTCTCCACCTTTTTTGCCCCAAATCTTACCATGAACTTAACCTACTTATGCTATGGCGAGTCTAAAGTAAATGGGTTTATACCTTACCAACCAAAAACCCGTTAAAAGGTGAATATTATCGATGAAATGCACATAAAGAGGTATTTGGTCGATATTTGGCTTAATAAGCCCTTTGGTTTTTACCCTCGTAAAAATTGATAAATGCCCGGTTAACAACACGGTTGCCTCCTGGTGTTGGATAGTCGCCCGTAAAATACCAGTCTCCTAAATTATTAGGACAAGCCTGATGCAAGCTTTCAATGGACTGGTAAATTATATGTACTTCGGCCTTGACATTTTTGGGGCTCAACAGCTCACCGATTTTTTGGGAGATTTCTTTGGCGGTAAATGGAGCGTAAAATGCCTGAACGTGATTTTCGGTTTCACTCTCATTATTTTCAAAACTACGTTTGCATTTTTTGTAGATCTCTTCCACTACGGCCATGGTATTTCGCTCCTTATGTAATGCAAGCGCTGCTCGGAAGGCAATAAAATCCTCTAATTTGGCCATATCAATTCCATAGCATTCCGGATTGCGTATGTGTGGTGCCGATGAATCCACGACGATCTTTTTTGGGAGCAGGCGGTCCAGGATCCCGAGAATACTCTTTTTCAATGTGGTACCACGAACAATGCTGTCATCTATGATCACGAGGTTGTCGTGTTTATTTACAGAACCATAAGAGATATCGTAAACATGCGCTACCAGGTCGTCGCGGCTACTGTCCTGGGTTATGAAAGTTCGGAGTTTGGCATCTTTTATGGCCACTTTTTCAATTCTGGGACGCACCTCCAATATTTCCTGCAAAGTTTCGGGAGTAAGATCAGGACCGAGTGCCAGGATTTGTTCTTTCTTCAGTTTATTAAGGTAACTCTGAGCTTCTTTGACCATCCCCAGAAAAGAAGTTTCCGCTGTATTGGGAATATAGGAGAAAACGGTTTTTCGCAGGTCTTGCCCCACTGCTTTCAAAACTTTTGGAAAGATAAGCCTGCCCAAGGCTTTCCGCTCTTCGTAAATTTCTTTGTCGTTTCCTCTGGAAAAATAAATCCGTTCAAAAGAACAGGCTTTTCGATCCAATGGGGTAAGTATCTTGTCTACGTGGATACGACCTGCCTTTTTGATGATTAAGGCATTCCCTGGGGGTAGTTCCTCAACCTTATCGTAGGAAACATTGAAGACTGTTTGGATGGCAGGTCTTTCGGAGGCAACCACCACTACTTCATCATCCTTGTAATAATAAGTTGGTCTTATTCCGGAGGGGTCACGCAATACAAAGGAATCCCCGTGCCCTATCATTCCAGCTATAGCATACCCCCCGTCCCAGTTCTTAGCCGCCTTTTTCAAAATTTTTGCTACACTGATCCGTTCCGCGATAAGCGAAGAGGCTTCAATTTTGGTAAAACCTTGTTTTTTGATTTGCTTATACAACTTGGCCACGGCGTCATCCAGAAAGTGCCCGATTTTTTCCATCACCGTTATGGTATCTGCCATCTCCTTGGGATGTTGCCCGAGTTGCACCAGGTTATCAAAAAGCTCACTAACATTGGTCATGTTGAAATTACCTGCAACGATCAGGTTGCGGTGCATCCAGTTATTTTGACGAAGAAAAGGGTGAACATTTTCTATGCTGTTTTTTCCAAAAGTACCATAACGTACATGCCCTAAAATAACTTCACCAACATAGGGGATCTGTTTTTTCTGCGCAGCAACATCATCAACTATTTCGGGATTTTCAGTCAGCACACTGTTGATACGATTATTTATCTGAGAAAAGATATCCTGTATAGGTTGGGCCTTTATGGAGCGTACCCTGCTCATATATCGTTCACCAGGGGCCATATCGAGTTTAAGACTGGCAAAACCAGCACCATCCTGACCACGGTTATGCTGTTTTTCCATCATCAGGTACATCTTGTTTACACCATAAAAAATGGAACCGTACTTCTCCTTATAATATTCAAGGGGTTTGAGCAACCTGATCAGTGAAATTCCGCATTCGTGTTTAATGGAATCGCTCATAGGGATAAAAATAAAAAATGCCCCGAAACTTCAGGGCACTATAATAACTCGATATCAAATTGTGTTAGCTCTTTAAATTGTCGCAGCCGCCTGTCTACTTCCGCCTTGTTGATTTCAAGCATACGTTCCGTGCCAAATTTTTCAACACAGAATGAAGCCAGATTAGACCCGTGAATGACTGCATTTCTCAGGCTGTTGAACGAGGTGTTTTTGGTCTCGGCCAAATACCCAACAAAACCTCCGGCAAAGGTGTCCCCCGCTCCGGTGGGGTCAAATACTTCCTCAAGTGGCAGGGCCGGGGCAAAGAAGACGCTCTCATCATGGAAAAGAAGGGCACCGTGCTCCCCTTTTTTAATAACTACATATTTGGGCCCCATAGTTTGGATCTTGCTTGCAGCACGCACCAAAGAATATTCGCCGGTTAATTGACGCGCTTCCTCATCATTGATGGTAATAACATCGATTCGTTTGAGAACCTGAATCAGTTCATCCCAGGAATTATCCATCCAAAAGTTCATCGTATCCAATACTAAAAGCTGAGGTCTTTTCGTCATTTGGTCCAATACGCTCAATTGAATATTTGGGTGCAGGTTGCCAAGCATCACCACATCGGCATTCCTGAAGGCCTCGGGAACCACCGGGTTGAAGTCTGCCAGCACATTAAGTTCCGTGGAAAGGGTATCACGGCTATTGAGGTCATTGTGGTATTTGCCACTCCAAAAAAACGTTTTTCCTCCCTTGACCCGTTCTACGGCACTGGTATCTATGTTGAGGTTGGCAAAAATATCCATATACTCCTCGGGAAAATCATCACCTACAACGGAAACCACAGCAGATTGCACATCAAACTGGGAAGCCGCCAAGCCAATAAAAGTAGCAGCACCCCCGAGAATTTTATCAGTTTTGCCGAAAGGAGTCTCTATGGCATCAAAGGCGATGGTTCCAACAATCAGGAGTTTGCCCATATGGGGTAGAAATTTGCAGCAAATATACGCTTTTGAAATTCCAAAATTTCACAAAAATGCATTAATTGAACCCAGGCCTATTTCCTTCCGAAATCCGCAGGTATTTCACCCCAGGCCTTAGTCTCCCATTTTACGATTGGCGTATTGTAAGAATTTGATTTCAACCAGGTTTCGGCCCGTTGGATCAATTCAAACAAGGAATGGTTGCGTTCATTTTCCTGAAGCTTGGTATTGCATTTCCTTTTACGGACCCAGCTCATGGCGGTCCTGGAATCGGAATAAATGAGACGATTACTGTTTCTCTTTTTGAGGTATGCAAGCCCATGTACGATGGCGAGGAATTCCCCTATGTTGTTAGTTCCTTCCGGAAAGGGCCCTTGCCGGAACAAGACCTTGCCTGATTTTGTGTCAACCCCCTGGTATTCCATTACGCCGGGATTACCGCTGGAGGCAGCATCAACACTAATGGAATGATAGTTGGGGTCCCCCAGCTTTAATAATTCAGCGGGGGTATATCCCGGTTTCTTCTTGCCCTTATACGCCTGGTAGTTACTTTCAAAGGCTTCTTCCGCCTCAGCTCTGGTAGGAAAACCCATGTACTGAGCACCCTTATGTCCGGCAATTTCAGCCTGACATTCCGTCCAGGAAGCATAGATTCCCGGGTGTTTTCCTTTCCAGACCACATAGTACTTGTTTTTTTTTGCCATCAGGAAGAAAATAATAATTGCTCAATGACCTTAGGATAGTGCTCGTATTCCAGGGCATGGACCTTGTCTGCAATCTGCTCTGCGGTATCCCCCCGGGCAATCTTTGTGCGCTCCTGGAAAATAATGGCTCCTTCATCATAGGCTTCGTTAACATAGTGAATGGTGATTCCCGTTTCAGATTCCCGGTTTTCAAGTACAGCCTCATGGACCCTGGAACCGTACATGCCTTTTCCGCCATATTTCGGCAATAAGGCCGGGTGTATGTTTATAATCTTTCCGGGAAAGCTATCTATCAGGGCAGGGGGTATTTTCCATAGAAATCCGGCCAGTACAATGAGATCGGGCTTAAGGCTTTGTAAGATGTCCGGCAGGCAATCCTGATCACGGAAAGCTGAACGGTTAAAATAAAGGGCATTGACATTTAGACTATTGCATCGGTCTATTACAAAAGCATCTCTTTTGTTAGTTAACACGGCTACCACCGATACAGTCCCTTTTTCCTGAAAGTATTTAATGATATTTTCCGCATTGGTTCCGGAACCGGAGGCAAACAGAACAATTCTTTTCATTTTATCCTGGGACTTGTTTGGATTAATAGTTCTGGAAGGAAGCTCCCTTGGGATCAACAATAGCAGGTGTTTCCAGGCCCAATTAATCCGGTAAAAATACTACTCTTGAACTTTAATTTATTATATTTCAAGACATTTTATCGCCAAAAGGCGGTTTTAATTCAAAGTTTTTTATTTTTGCCAACAATTTTAAATTTAAAACCAATAAAGTTATGTCAGACATCGCATCAAGAGTAAAAGCTATCATTGTAGATAAGTTGGGCGTTGATGAAAATGAAGTAGTAGCCGAAGCTAGCTTTACAAACGACCTAGGGGCAGATTCATTGGATACTGTTGAGCTGATCATGGAGTTCGAAAAGGAATTTGATATCCAAATCCCTGATGATCAGGCTGAAAACATTGCCACTGTGGGACAAGCCATCAGTTACATTGAAGAGGCAAAATAAGATACCTCTCCGAACATATAGTTTTAAAATTATCCATGTAGTGCATGCGCTGCATGGATAATTTTTTTTAATTTTCACATAGGTTAAACAACATAAACATTTGTTTCAATGCAATTAAAGCGAGTTGTGGTTACCGGCCTTGGTGCGCTTACGCCTATTGGAAACACCAAGGATGAATACTGGGAAGGACTTCGGACCGGAAAAAGCGGGTCCGCACCTATTACCTATTACGACACAGAAAAATTCAAGACTAAGTTTGCCTGCGAACTAAAAAACTACGACCCAATTACGTTTTTTGATCGTAAGGAAGCTCGGAAACTTGACAAATTTGCCCAATATGCCCTGGTTTCTTCTGACGAAGCCATTAAGGACTCTGGGTTAGACATGGAACAGATAGATAAGTTTCGTGTAGGTGTTATTTGGGGAGCAGGAATCGGAGGTTTGGAAACCTTTCAAAATGAGGTCATCAATTTTGCCAATGGAGACGGGACCCCAAGATTTAACCCCTTCTTCATTCCCAAGATGATCGCCGACATCGCACCGGGGAATATCTCGATCCGACACGGGTTTATGGGCCCGAATTATACAACAGTTTCTGCCTGTGCATCTTCGGCTAATGCGCTCATAGATGCTTTGAACACAATTCGCATGGGTTATTGCGATATTGTGGTCACAGGCGGTAGTGAAGCTGCAGTTACTATGGCCGGAATGGGAGGCTTTAATGCAATGCATGCC
>JABDRK010000029.1 GCA_013041785.1 Eudoraea sp. | reverse complement strand
GAGTATGGCCATAATATTTGAACTAAAAACCAGAAAGGGATCTGCGGTAATGGCCAGGATAGCCGGAATACTGTCTACCGCAAAGAGGATGTCTGTGATTTCGATCACGATTAAGGCAACAAATAGGGGAGTGGCGGCAGAAATCCCCATGCGCTTCATAAAAAATCGATTCCCGTGAATCGTTGTAGTCAATGGGTATATCTTCTTGATTTGCCTGAACACAAAGGACTTTTCAGGGTCGTATTTGATCTGATCGGTTTTAAGCATCTTATACGCTGTGTAGAGCAGGAATACCCCGAACACATAAATAATCCAGTCGAACTGATTGATCAGGGTCACCCCAAAAAGGATCATAATCGCCCGAAATACTATGGCTCCCAAAATTCCCCAGAACAACACCCTGTGCTGGTAAACGGGCGGAATGCCAAAGGCCCCGAAAATCACGGCTATAACAAATACATTGTCTACGCTCAGCGATAATTCAATGAGGTATCCTGTAATATATTTAAGTACAGCATTCCCGGGCGTAAGCTCGGTAGGATTGTCCATTAATCCTTCCGAAAAGATCCAGTGTATGACAAAACTGAAACTCAAAGCCACGCTTACCCAGAGACTGGTCCATAAGGCCGCTTCCCGGGAGCGGATTATATGGTCTTTCCGGTTGAAAACCCCAAGGTCCAGAGAAAGAAAAATGCCAATAAGAATCAGGTAGGCAGCCCAAATTAGCATGGAGGGTAATTTAGATTACTAAGATACGGATCGTTTCTAAAATGTTATTAAAATGCGGTGATAAGATGAAGTTCAGCCCACTAAACGATAATTCTTTACTTTATATGTAACAAACTGCATGAGGTAGCGTCCATTAATACAACGATTGTTTATCAATCAATTAACCTGAACACTATGAAAACTCTTCTTGGAAAGAGGACAAAGGGCATGGCAATGATCTTATTTGTCTTCTTAGGCAGTTATCTGCAAGCCCAACAAAAATTTACAGCCCAGCAGTGGCAGGAAGACCTTCGTTTTCTGCAGACCACAATTCACCAGGATTATCCTTTTCTATTTAAAAAGATTTCAGCAAAAGATTTTGACGCTTCCGTAGCGGCACTGCACGATGCCATTCCCAACCTGGAAGAACATGAAATCATGGTGGGCCTTTCGCGAATTGTTGCCTCCATCGAATATGGACATACTGTTATGGGATACTGGGAAGGCATTATCCCATACCATCAAATGCCTTTGGTTCTCTACGAATACAATGACGGTATCTACCTGCAGGGGGTACATAAGGACTATGAGGCAATCCTGGGTGCCCGACTACTTAAGATAGAAGGAAAGCCGACAGATAAGGTACTGGAACTCATGCGACCTGTGGTACCCGCAGAAAACGAGCAATTCGTAAAAGCTTATGGCATACATTACCTCACTTTTCCCGAATTCCTGCACGCCCAGGGGGTTATGCCTCAACTCAAACAGTTCATTACCATAACCCTGGAAAAAGAGGGGAAGGTATTTGATGCTGAAATCAAAGCCGTGCCCGCTAAACGTTTCCCCAGGCAATATGGGATGGTAGTCCCGAGTGACACCTGGCTCGAATCCCGTGACCTTAGTATAACCCCCTTATATTTGAAAAATCTGGACAAAATATATTATTATGAGTTTCTGCCGGAATCCAAGACCGTTTATGTCCGCCAGAGTCAGATTCAGGATCAGGAAGGGGAGGACATTCCTGCATTTTATGCCAAAGTTTTTGATTTTATAGCAAACAACGATGTTGAAAAGCTCATCCTGGACCTTCGTTTAAATGGAGGAGGTAATAACTACAAGAACAAAGCAGTAGTTACAGGAATAATTAAGGCCGATAAGATTAATAAACCCGGCAAGTTCGTAGTCATTATCGGCAGGAGGACATTTTCTGCCTGTCAGAATCTGGTAAATGAATTAAGCAATTATACCAACGCTGTATTCGTTGGAGAACCCACAGCTGAAAATATCAATTTTTACGGGGATAACCGTCCGGTTCAGCTTCCCAACTCCAAAATGAATGCCTATTTGTCTTTTGCCTGGTGGCAGGACAAACCTCAATGGGAAAATGCCGACTGGACCGCTCCACATATTGCTGTGGATATGAGTTTTGAACAATACAGGAACAATGAAGACCCCGTATTGCAAACCGCTATGGATTTTTCCAATGAAAATTTTGTGCTGGACCCTATGAACTATTACAGAGACCTTTTTACTGCAGGCAAAATAGAGGAATTGCAGTCTGAAGTGACCCGTATGATACAGGATCCATCCTACCGTTTTTTTGATTTTGAAGGTGAGTTCAATAAGGCAGGATACGACTTATTAAGCGGGAAACGGTATGAAGATGCGATCTTTGTTTTTACTATGACCGCGGAACTTTTCCCGGATTCGGCAAATGCATGGGATAGTCTGGCTGAGGCCTATTGGAAATCCGGTGCTGTTGACAAGGCCAAAGAATACTACAAAAAAGCCTTATCCCTGGATCCGGACGGAAATACCGGCGCCAATGCCTTGCGCATGCTCAAAGAAATAGCATCAGAAAACTGATCAGTAAGACCTAATAGCCTTCGCGGATACCGCTTTTTGTATAGTAAAAATGGGCCAGGATAAGGCAGGAGATCAGTCCGCATACCAGGAATCCGATAAACATGGGAAGTACAGAGTCGATAACAAATAAACCTATATAGGCACTTATAGGTACCGCCATAACGGTGGCCACAAAACCCGTAATGGCCGCCCCAATTCCTGCAATATGGCCGAGCGGTTCCATGGCCAGTGCCCTGAGGTTCCCAAAAATGAACCCAACAGCAAAGAACTGCACCCCAAAAAATACCATCAAAACCCCAACAGGAGGATTAACGGAGTTGTAAAAAAGAAGTATGTAGACAAGGGCAGTGAGTACATATAGAATAATGGACGCCGTAACCAGTCGCAACATACCTAATCGTACCACAAGGGTTCCATTTAGTAAGGTTGCTGCCCCAATAGTGACAGCCAGGGCAGCAAAGATATAAGGGAATGCGTCCTGCAACCCGTATTGTTGTTCAAAGATTTGTTGCGAAGTACTCAGGTATACCAGAAAAGAGCCGGTAACAAAACCCCAAATAATGGTAAACGATACGGTTTGCCGGTAATTTATTAGTTCTTTAAAACCATCCAAAAAAAGTCGCCCACGAAAACTGGTCCTGCGATCAGGCAGAAGGGTTTCGGGCTGCCGCTTCCAAAACCACCAGCATACCAATATGCTAAACCCCACCTGTACATGAAAGATGGCCTCCCATCCCAAACGATCAAGTATAAATTTCCCCAGGGCGGGAGCAACTATGGGAACCAGGATAAAGACTACAGTAACAAACGACATTATACGGGCCATATAATCCCCGCTGTAGGTATCTCGTATCATGGCAACGCTTATGGTGCGCGGAGCCGAGAGGGAAATCCCCTGAAGGATACGGCCAATTACCATTATTTCCAGGCTTTGTGAAAAGACACAGACCATACTTGAAAGTATAAAAAGCATAAATCCCACATAGACCACGGGTTTCCTGCCAATAGCATCCGAGACCGGGCCAAATAACAGGGGGCCAACCCCTAAACCCAGAAAAAAGAGGGTGATCAGCAATTGATTTTCGGAAGGACTCGAAACCGCCAGAGCAGTTCCTATGGGATCAAGTGCCGGGAGCAGGGCATCCAATGCCAGGGCAACTATGGACATCAAAGCCGCCATGAGGGCAACAAACTCTACTTGATTTCGGCTCGAATCTGGCATTCGGTAAAAGTAGCAGATTCAAACGATTTGAAGTGTGTAACAATTAAAGGATTTCTTAGTCCGGCATCAGAATAATTCAAATACATAGCCCAGTAACCAGTATAGGATGATGAAGACGATGATCGTACCAAAGCAGCCACATCGGCCTCCACCAATTTTCTTGGCTCCAATAGCAGCCACAATGGCTCGAATCAGATTTTTCATATCAAATTGTTTATCCTAAAGTTAATAATTAATATAAACTTTATAACTAATTGTATATCAATATATTATAAAATTTATATATCATCAAAGAGACAGGCCCCGATCTAAGTTCGATTTACAAATACAACCCAAAGAAATTGAATAGCCAAGCGATTTTTTTAGTGAATTGCCAGGTGTTTCAAGACTTCATATACCAGGAATGCCGGCCATACTATGGCCTTAAGCAGCCCTACAACTCCGGCCCAGAAGCTGGTAGCCATTTGTATATAATACACAGCAGCTCCTATTAAACCCAGGCCGTAAACGGCATTGGAAACATGCGTAGTACGGGTAGCAGTATTCGTAGACATATTGCGGTTGTTTTAACGGCAAAGTTCGATAGGGAAGGAGCTAACAAAAATGATATTTGTCAGGAAGGATGGAATACTGCAAGTAAATTTCGGAATATTTTAAGATTATTTGGGGAAACATTGGGAATTTTGAAGTATGATTTTAAGCTAACTTTAGTTAGGATACAACAGATGAGAAAGCACCTGAAATTTATTGCGCTGTATGCCCTTTGGATAGGGGGTATCATATACATTCTGGGAGGCTGCCAGGCAACTAGAACAATAGCCAGCCCGGAGGCAGTGCAGGCTTTAGAACAACAGGTTGATTCCAGAAATCTTCGAATCAAGTTGGATTGGGCAATGCCCTTAACCACAAGAGGTATGGCAAGTGTGGCCAATGCGGGGTTGTTACCACCTGGTAACAACATAGCACGTATTAACCTCATCAACACCCCAAATTCTTTTGAAATGCGCGGGGACTCTGTATTTATAGATTTGCCGTATTTTGGGGAAAGGCAGGTCGTTAGTGATTACCCAGGCGGAAAGGGAATAAATTTTACGGGAGCAATGGAAAACTTCAGAAGTTCCCGGGACCGAAAGGACCAATCGTACCGTCTGACATTCGATACTTCAGACCGGTCGGAACGCTTTGATGTGAGCCTGAAAATATTTCCCGGACAACGCGCTATTCTTGTTTTCTACAGTAATCAGCGGAATACGATCCGTTACGAAGGCACCCTGGAAAATCCGCAAACGGAATAAATCGTCTAGGGTAGTACTTTGATCAAAGCACATGGCCTTTAATATATTCTATTTTACATAATATAAATTATAGTACAAATGTTATATAGGTAAAACTGCGCCAATACCATTGTATTTGATATAATTGTAGATATGACTGCCTTTAGGCTCATATCGTCAACAATTATGTCACAGCAGTTTTATACGCTAGCTTATTTCTTTACCGCATTCGTAAGCTATAATTCTATTATATCAAATATCCCTTAGTAGATCATCATAAAACAAAATTACCAACGGGGTCATTTAAAAATTAAGCGGTTTGCTTCGCAGAATTTTTAAAACATTATGTATCTATAATTTGCCGTTATTTAAAATAGCCACTGCCAAACGCTCGATTGCTTTATAAAATCAAATTGCTTATTGCAATTTATTTATAACACCAATGCGAAGCCTTCATGAGCTCCTTATTTTAACAATAAAAATTCGCGAATAACTCCCAGCCTCTTGCCAGTCCATTATAAAAGC
>JABDRK010000215.1 GCA_013041785.1 Eudoraea sp. | reverse complement strand
TCAAACAACACAAAGGCAGCTGCCAGGGTAGCATGTCCGCACAGGGCTACTTCGATTTCCGGGGTAAACCATCGGATATGATATCCGGGGGATTCCTTTACAAGGAAAGCCGTCTCTGCCAGGTTGTTTTCCATAGCTATGGCCTGCATGGTTTCCTCCGGCAACCACTGATCCAAAACACACACTGCAGCGGGGTTGCCGGCAAAAATACTATCGGCAAAAGCATCCACTTGATATATCTTCTGGCTATGCATGATCGGGCTTTATACAAAGCTACTAGTTTATACCCATTCAACGGGTTTTTTCAGGACATTTAGCAGGGCTTCTTCCCGGCTTCCCGGCTTGGGATGATAATCGTATCTCCATTGTACCTTGGGCGGAAGGCTCATCAGGATGCTTTCAATACGACCATTGGTTCTCAAGCCAAATAAAGTGCCCTTATCGTGCACCAGATTGAATTCCACATAGCGTCCACGCCGTATTTCCTGCCAATCCCGTTCTTCCCTGCTGTACTTAAGATCTTTTCGTTCCAGGACAATAGGGACATAGGCATCCAAAAAGCTGTTTCCCACATCGGTTACAAAATCGTACCAGTCCTGCATATTCCTGCCTTCTATTTTACGGAGATAATCAAAGAAGAGGCCGCCCACTCCCCGGGCTTCATTCCTGTGGGTATTCCAGAAGTACCCATCACAACGGGCCTTGTATTCCCCATAAAATTCCGGATCATGACGGTCACAGGCCGCCTTGCAAACCTGGTGAAAATGACGGGCGTCTTTCTCAAAGAGGTAATAAGGCGTTAGGTCCTGCCCCCCGCCAAACCACTGATCCACAATGGATCCTTCTTTATCGTACATTTCGAAATAACGCCAATTGGCATGGACTGTAGGGACCATAGGGTTCACCGGATGCAGCACAAGGCTCAGGCCACAGGCAAAAAAATCTACTTCCCCCACCCCAAAGTATGCCTGCATGCTTTTGGGAAGCGGGCCATGTACTGCAGAGATATTTACGCCGCCTTTTTCAAATACCTTTCCATTCTCTATCACTCGGGTACGCCCTCCTCCGCCTTCAGGACGTTCCCAGAGGTCTTCCCGGAATTCGGCAACCCCGTCAATTTCCTGCAGTTTGCTGGTGATCCGATCCTGTAATTCCTGTATGTAGGTATAAAATTGTTCTTTCATTGGATTTTCGGGTCTATGAGATGTACAAACATAAGTTTGTCCACAGTTTGTATATCTTCAGGCGTCGATATTTTAATTGAAGTCGTCAATTTTGATTTCAATAGGGTGATGATCTCTTCAGTTTCCATATTTGGATCCTGCCCAAAAAGCAGCCGGCCAAGACGGTTGTTATGCAAGTCCATTTCCCGGGCCAGGAAATCATTTTTAGAAAAGACTTCGTGCCAATCCGTGATCTTTTTCGTCCATTCCAGTATTTTGCTATGTCCTGCATCCCTCATATTGCATTCCCTGGCGATATAGTAGTTCCATAGGGCATGACGAAATGCGTTGGCCGGGCTGTTGCGATGGTGCGTTTTCCCAAAATGCTGATCACAAACGCTTACACACTCCCGGGTAGCCCTTATGGTTGGAATTACCCTAAAAGGATGACGCAGGCATAGTTTTAATAAGGCCCACAAAGCTGAAATATCCAGGGACTTTAGCTGCCTCCACAGGTTCATTTATTCTTTATATTCTTTTACGGCGTCAATAAAGGCCTTTGCATGATCCAGCGGGATATTTGGCAAAATACCATGACCCAGATTTGCGATATACCGGTCCTTTCCAAAAGCCCGTATCATTTCAGTCACTCGCTTTTTTATTTCCTCAGGCGGGGAAAGCAACCTGGCGGGATCAAAATTCCCCTGTAAGGTAATCTTCTCTCCTGTCCATTTTCGCGCATTCTCAGGAGAACAGGTCCAGTCAACTCCCAGGGCCGATGCCCCTGAATCTGCCATATCTTCTAATGCAAACCAGCATCCTTTTGCAAAAACGATTACCGGGGCCAGGTCTTTCAATGCGGTAATAATTTGCTGCTGGTAGGGCCAGGAAAATTCCAGATAGTCCTGGCGGGAAAGCAGTCCGCCCCAGGAATCGAACAATTGTACCGCATTTACTCCAGCCGCTACTTTGGCTTTGAGGTAAGCAATGGTGGTATCTGTTATTTTTTGTAAAAGCGCATGAGCTGCCTCTGGTTGTGAAAAGCAAAAACCTTTGGCCTTATCAAATGTCTTGGATCCCTGTCCTTCCACACAATAGCAAAGCAGGGTCCATGGAGCCCCGGCAAATCCGATCAAGGGTATTTCATCCTGCAATTTTTCTTTGGTCATGCTTATGGCCTGCATCACATAGCCCAGTGAGGTATCCACATCCGGAACAATGACCTTTTCCAGATCTTCCCCCTTTCGGATGGGATTAGGCAGGTAGGGTCCGAAACCGGGTTTCATCTGCACTTCAATATTCATGGCCTGTGGTACTACCAGGATATCACTAAACAAAATAGCGGCGTCCATTCCGTAACGCCGAATGGGCTGTATGGTAATTTCAGATGCAAGCTCAGGAGTTCGGCAACGGGTGAAAAAATCATATTTTTCCCTAATCTCCATAAACTCAGGCAGGTACCGCCCGGCCTGGCGCATCATCCATACCGGAGGCCTGGGTACAGACTCTCCTTTAAGGGCCCGTAGGAATAGATCATTTTTTAAAGTAGTACGCATAGGTTAATTTTTAATTGTTTGGACAAGCATTTTGAGTACGGCTTCTACTGTAGGAGAATCAGCAACCCGCACTGACATCCCGGCGTTCTTCGCAGCTGCTGCGGTAGTGGGACCTATGCAGTAGGCCATTCCCGAATTAATCGGATTCTTCATTTGATAACTTTTTACAGCGCTGGGGCTGAAAAAGAGATATCCGTCGTAATCCGTTTCGAAAGAAACTGCATTCAAAGCGGTTTCGTACACATGCATTTCCCGGTACGAAATCCCATGGTCATTCAGGATTTCAGGCAATTCTTCCCTTCTCATGTCTCCACACAAAAATAAAAATGAACTTCGGAAATGATGTTTTGCCAAATAATGGCCTAAATCCGCTGCGTTTTCCTCAAAATGCGCTACCTGCACTCCGATATGTTCCAGCAAAGCCGCTGTCTTTTTACCCACACAAAAGGCATTTTTGCTCAATAAGAACTCCGGATCATTGCAACCCTTAATATGTGCCAGAAGACTCCTCACAGCATTTTGACTTGTTATCAGGTAATAATCAAATTTCCTGGCAGGTTCAAAAGCAAGGTAGGACACTGAAATTGCCTGGTACTCTGTTAGGGCGATGTCCAGTGGTCTCAACAAGGCTTTTTGGGATTCCGTGAGTATTTTGGTTGATAAGATCCTCATCACTCCCCCAAACGCGCTTTGATTTCACGCATAATCTCATCGCCTCCACCTTCCAGGACCTCCTGGGCGTAGCGTTTTCCCAGGGTCTCTGATTCAGATATCTTCCCTTTTTTGGACATATAGATCCGCTTTTGACCATCCGGGGTTAATAGTATTCCCTGAAAAAGCAGCTCATTTCCTGTTACCCGGGCTAAGGCTCCTATGGGCGCAGAACACCCGCCTTCCAGGGTGCGTAGGAAATCTCGTTCCACCCGGGTACAGATATCAGATTCATGGTGGTTAAGTTGCTTTACTGCGGATTGAATTTGTGGTTTATTGTCTGAAACCAATACAGCAATTGCACCTTGTGCCGGGGCCGGGATCATCCATTTTAGCAGCGTTTTATCGGGCAAATTAAGAGACAGACGCTCCAGGCCTGCAGCTGCGAACAAGGCGCCGTTCCAGGCATTATCTTCCAGTTTCTTCAGTCGGGTTTGAACATTGCCCCTGAGATCGGTAATCTCATGATTGGGATAGCGGTGAAGCCATTGGGCTTGTCGCCTCAGGCTTCCTGTGGCAATAATGCCTTCCTCATTCAGGAAATTAAGTCCCTTGTGGATCAAAACGTCATGTGGATTCCCCCGTTCTAAAACAGCGCATATGCGTAAACCTTCTGGAAGCTGGGTAGGCATATCTTTCATGGAATGAACGGCAAGGTCTATCTCACCTTTTAAGAGAGCCACATCGAGTGCTTTTGTAAATATTCCGGTTACGCCTAATTCATACAAGGGCTTGTCCAGAACTATATCCCCAATGGATTTTGTGGGAATAAGTTCGGCAGCAATACCAAGGTTATCCAGGCCTTCCTTCACAGCCGAAGCCTGCCACAACGCCAGTTCGCTGTCGCGCGTACCGATTCTTAAGGGTGTTTTCATGGGGTGTCCACTTCGAGCTGGAATACTTTTCGGATCAATTCAAGGCTATCGTCCGTATCGATCTCTGCTTCCTTCAGGTGGTTGGCGAATTGCTTGGTGATTTTCTGGATAATTCGGTCTGAGACCAGATCGGCATGAGCTGCATCAAAATCGAGTTGCTTTTTGGATTGAAAATCGAGCTCGGCCTCCTTCATGCTCCTCAATTTATCTTTAAGGGCCTTAATTACAGGTGCAAATTTTCGGGATTCCAGCCAATTTGTGAATTCGGCCTGTACTTCCCTGATGATTCCCTCTGCCTGGGGAATATAGCTGCGGCGCTTTTCCAGGGTGTCGTCCGTTATTTTAGAAAGGTGGTCCAGATGTACAACAGAAACTTCTGGCAATGTGTCCACATGGTCTGCCACATTTTTAGGGATGGATAAGTCGAGTATCAGCAAGGGGTTAGCAGAACCGATGAGTTCTTTGGTTATGGTGGGTGAATGGGCTCCGGTGGCCACAATGAGCACATCGGCCTTTTTTATTTCGGAGGATAACACGCTATAATCCTTAACCACCAATTGGAATTTCCCCCCGATTTTTTCTGCCTTGTCTTTGGTCCGGTTTATTAAGGTAATATGAGGGTTCTCGGTGTGCTTTACCAGGTTTTCACAGGTATTTCGTCCAATTTTTCCGGTACCAAAAAGCAAAATATTTTTGGATGAGATATCCGGAACCGTATTGAGTATATATTGCACGGAGGCAAAGGCTACAGAAGTGGCCCCACTGGAGATTTCCGTTTCATTTTTGACCCGTTTGCTTGCCCGGATCACAGAATTGCAAAGACGTTCCAGGAAGTGGTTGGTAAGCCCGTGTTTTTTAGCCTGATTAAAACTTTTCTTAAGCTGGCTTATGATTTCGAAATCGCCAAGAATCTGGCTGTCCAGCCCGGTACCAACCCGGAAAAGATGGTTTATGGCTTCGTAATTCTTATATACATAAGCTACCTTTTCAAAGGCTTCCATGCTGCCTGAAGTAGCCTCGCAAAGTAACTTGATCAGCTGGAAAGGGTGCTGAGCAAAACCGTAGATTTCGGTGCGGTTACAGGTAGAGATCACGAGCATCCCTTCGATGCCGGCTTCCCTTGCCCTGCCAAGCAAGCTATCTGAGGCGGCCTCATCCAGACTGAACAGTCCACGGATGTTGGCATTTGCATTCTTATAGCTAAGCCCTACCGTGTAAAATGAATTGTGCTTGGAAATATGGTATTTTCTCATGTACCCTGTAAACCTGACGCCGCAAAAATAAGTTGGTAAGGATCAGAAAAATAACGCTGTAGGTACAAATAATAACGGTTTAAGTTTTTTAAGAGGCATAAGCAGACAAACTGTTTAAATTGCGCTACATTTGCCCTGAACAAAGCAGGTGCCTTGTTCTTTATTTAGAAAAGTTCTAAATAATCAAATGATTTACGTGCCCGTATGACCGTAAAAAATATCGCTGAAGGTTCTTACCGAGAACTTGCCTATGAAGAGGATTGTTATATCCTTACCATGACAAATGAATCAGCTGGAATTCAAAAGGTTACTCGTGCCATAGACCGCTCCTTTATTCAATTTCATTTCTGCCTTAAAGGAGGCGGAAAATATATTTTTAATGAAGGCCACTATGCCCTGGAGATTGGTGCGGATCACTCGCTCTTGCTGTACAATACGCAAACTGATTTACCCATGCACCTGGAGCTCAGGCCAAAGTCGCAGGTAGTTTCCCTGATAATGACCATTCGTAAGTTCCACGCCCTGTTTTCCGCAGAGGCGGATTATATTCCCTTTCTGACTGAAGAAAACAATGCGCGCAAATATTATGCACAGGATCCGATTTCCCCTGCCGTTTCTGTCTTACTGAGTCAGATAATGAACTTCAATATGCATCCCTCGGTCGCTCAACTTTATATAAGGGGTAAGGTTTATGAGCTTATTGCCTTGTTGTTTAATCGGAGCGAAGACACTTCCCTGGAACAATGTCCTTATTTGGTGGATGAAGACCATTTAAAACGGATCCGAAAAGCAAAGGAAATCATTATTGAGCACATGTCTGAACCCCCGGGGCTTAAACCACTGGCAGAAGAGGTAGGGCTCTCCCTCAAGAAACTCAAGGAAGGATTTAAGCAGGTATATGGGGATTCGGTGTACAGTTTCTTATTTGATTACAAGATGGAATATGCCAGGAAAATGCTGGAAACCCAGAAATTCAATGTTAATGAAGTGGGACTCAAAGTGGGTTATAGTACTGCCAGTCATTTTATTGCTGCATTCAAAAAGAAATACGGGACAACCCCCAAAAAATATGTCATGGCTTTGGCAGGATAATGGGCATTTTTGCGCGCTGCCGTAATTTCAAATTTCCGATATTTAAGGAGCTTAACTTTATCCTATGAACCTCAATCAGGTTACCGTACCCTCGCTTGATGTTTCGAGGGCCGTTGTATTCTATAAGAAACTTGGGCTTAGACTAATCGTCGATGCCCTTCCCCATTATGTGCGATTTGAGTGCCCGCAAGGGGAGGCTACTTTTTCCATCCACCTGGTGGATGCACTACCCAAAGGGGACGGAGTGAAAGTGTATTTTGAATCTGGCGATCTGGATACCGAGGTAGCCCGATTAAAATCAGAAGGGGTAATATTTGATGCCGAGCCCAGGGACGAACCCTGGTTATGGCGGGAAGCCCGATTGAAAGATCCGGACCAAAATCAGCTTGTACTTTTTCATGCTGGAGTAAACCGGAAAAATCCACCCTGGAAGGTAGCAGAATAGGTAAAAGGTTTTATTCCCATCGCTACAGATAAGCAACACATTAAAAAGTAGGTCGGGCCACCAGGATACCGGTATTGCTTTTGATACCGGCCAGATACTCTGTCAAGGGGGCCTTGGACAATTCTACCTGTCCTTTTGAAGAGGCGTGCAAGAGGTATATCCGGCCATCTGCTTCACGACTGGCGATACCGGTATGGGTAACATCAAGCCCCTTTATGCCAGTAGCCAGGGCGATAATATCCCCATGCTGTATGTTCTTTTCGTGTGATGCAAGTTCCTTTTTCGGAAGGTAATACAACGGCTGTTCAAGCAGTGCTTTTTCAATTTGAATCATCTCCTTGTAATTCTCTGAGGATTCAAGATGAGGATACAATTCCCTGTGAACCGTCATAAAATCCCTGGCTTTCTCAATGCGTACACCTCCTATTGAAGGCGTTATATTTTTCACCAGGCCTTTCTGCTCATTATTGGTGATCCATTCTGAAAAATAGTGCAGGCGCGAGGCATACCCGCTTATTTGCCCATTGCGGTAGCGTATACGCCGTAAAAGTTCGGTATAGCGATCAAAATCGGGAGAGCCATTTTTAAATAGAATTCCAAAGGCCAGAACATTTTCAACAAAAGTAGTGCAGTCTAACCCGCTGAAATTGATTACAAGGCTTTCAATCTCAGAGACTTCAAGTGTTCCGGCCACATACGGGGTCCCAATAAAAGTTTTACCAATTTCTACCAGCAACTCGCCGGTATCCTGGGAGGGAATAGTTTTAAGATCCTGGATTTTGTTGTCAAAAGCCTTGCGGTCTTCCGGAGCACATAAAATACCTTGTGCATTGGCAAAATGGCCAAAAATCAAAAGCACAGCCAGTATCCACTGTTTCATAATGATCATTTGGGCAAATCTACGGTTTATAAACCTAAGTAACCATAGGCCTTTGCCCCTTGTGCTCCACTGGCTACCGCACGCTCTCGATTGCGCAACATAAATTCTTCGGTAACGAAATCCATACCATCCTTGTCGGATTTAGTATCCGGCAGGCGGTACCCTTCATTCTTAAAAGTATAGGCGGTAGACAGCCTATCCTCATTTTGCTGGTAAGTGACTATGAATACCTTAAAAGCCTTGTCATAATCCATTTTACTGCGCAATTTGAAATAGTAAGCTTGAACGTTTTCGCCGTTTTCTTCCAGTTCCCGTTCGCCCAAATAAAGGACTTCGTCTTGTGAGGGCAGGAATCTCCTGTCCTCGAAAAGCACCGCCTCGGCAAGCGCCTCCTGAGTCTGATACGGTTCCGGAAACAGGTAGGTTTTATTGATTTCCTTAAGTTTCGAATACATCATCAAACGGCTGTTGATATCCCCTGCCAGGGAGTCGATAAGCCTCAAAGGGGCATGTTCGTCCTGCTCAGCAACAAGTTGGGCATAGGTGGTTCTGATTTCCGGATTTTTCACTAGGGACAACAACTGGAAAAAGTGCTGAACTGCCTTATCACGATTAAATGGATAGAGTAGTACTACATAATCTTCCAGGAGTTTTGCTGTCTCGCGCCGACTAATATGCGAGGCATTTTGATTCATGGCAACCTCGCCATTTTCATGTCCCAGATGCCGTTTTAACTGTATCCTGGCATCGTTTAGGATTAGCCTTTTGTATGCGCGATAGCTTGCACTTTTAACATGTTCGCCGGCCTTAAGAGACGCAAGCATGGATATAATAGGCAATTTGTACTCTCCAATGGTACTGAATTGCAATAAGTCTGGAAATAACTTTTTGGCCAGGGGAAGGCTGTCCCTGAAGGGGGAAAATATCTTTTCGATCTCTTTGGCATCGGCTGCAAGGGGTAAATCCTGGGCGAGCAGATCGAGCATGAGCTGTACGGATTGTTCGTTTCGACCTTCTGCCACGGCCTGAAGGATTTTGGCCTGTGCCGTTGAATTTTTAAAAGATCGTGGGTAGTGCCATTTAAAAAAGTCCACCACTTTGGGGTCTTCTATTGCCCCAAGTTCAGTGATCAGGTGCGACTCAATCTGTTTTTGATCTTTGTTAAATTCATGATTGGTCAGATAATGAATCAAAGAGTCCACATGCTCCTTCCCGAATATGGGATACCTAAATCCTTTGAGCACTATACTGTCTTTCTGCCTTAGGGCCTTAAAAAATTCTGTGGTCTTGTCTTCCAGCATTTCTCTGCCGATCAGGGTATCGAGCGGAACGAAATTATCGTAGAAGGTGGTTACAAACTGACTGGGTTCCTGCAAGGTGTCAACAGCCGTTTTTAGCTCGTAAAGTAAGCCGCCTTTCAAGACATTCTTAACCAGGATCCCACGCGTACTTTCATTAGCAGACAAAGTATATTCAAATTCATACACCTTATCCTCTATTGCCTTTTGCCGGGTTCGGATAAGTTTGAAATCCTGGTCTTCGTAATGCTTCTGACGCCGTAGCCACACAGAATCAATGTTGGTAAAGGCCATAAGGTCATGTGCCTTGTTGAGTTCTACGGTAATCGCTTCATTGTTTTTGTTCTGGTAGCGCGTCTTTTTGGTATACGCCTCATAGGATTTGACCTTCTTGTTTTTTCCAAAAGAGCTACCGGAATTTTCGACAAAATTCAGGGGCTTTACCGTTGAAACGGTTGAAAAATACATGGCAGTATCAACGATTTGCCCGAACTGCTTCGGGTAGGTTTTTTTACGAAGTTTAAAGGAGTCCATGAAATATGCTGCCCGCTCTTTTGAGGTTGTAATACTGCCCAGCAGGTAGTAGTCATTTCCTCGCAGGTATGTATTGAGGTAGATTGTTTTCCCTGTATTTTCATCGAGTACAGCATGGGAAGTTAAACGGTTCTCCTGTAATTCTCCATACTGTGGATTCAGGTTCAGATCCTGATAGAAACGCTCCTGGATTTGTTTCAGCTCAAAACTGTCTTCCTCGAGGTACTCCAAATCGTTTATCGTGGTCTTCTTCAGGAAAAAATAAGTCTTGGATTTTGGGTCATAGCCTTCAATAAATCTATCGCCAAAACTGGAAGGATTGTAAAAGTGAAAAAGGCTCGGCATATGAACTTCAAAGTCCCGGTATGGCGTTTGTAGCGAAACGTATGGGGTTTTGGAAGTGTGAAATTTCAGACTATTGAAAATAGGATTCCCATGCCTGGGCACATAATCTCCGGAACCTGCCAGTTTAAAAATCAGGATTTCCAAAGGTGTGGAGTAAATCTGGTAGCGCTGCTGGTCACCGTTTTTCAATTCGTTACGAATGTCCAGCCCCGGATATCCATCCTTGTTTATTTTTCTTTTTGAGAGGATCCTCCCTGGAATGTTTTCGAAAAGCAGTTGATCAATATCCTCCATGCTGAATACCTCAGTTGCCTTTAAATAGCGGTAATTTGGAATGCGATGCACAACCAGATAGCTTCCGTTCGCCAGGTCCGGGGCTACGTAGGTAGCCTGGTCCTGAAGTTTTACAGGATAGAGTTTATTGGGTAGGTTAAGAGAAAAAAAGCCATCCTCTGTGGTGTATCGCTGCAGGGCGGTCTTCCGCACTTTGGATTCGAGGGCTTGTTTCAGGGCTTTACCTTTATCCGTGGCATCTGATGTCAGCGGGGTAACGGTATATCCTGCTTCACGAAGAAGTGATATTACTCCTTTCTCACCGGGCAGGTGTGCAGCCCCGATACCGGCAAAAACCCTGGCCTGATTCATTACAGAGTCCAATTTGTTTGCCATGTGTTCATTACGGAGATAGAGCATGTTTTTCCGATAATATTCGGTATACATGGCCTGGTCTATGGAATCGAGAAGATTGATATTTCTTTCTCTGTAGGCATCCTGCATCAGAAAAGCAAGCCCTTGCCGTTCCATCTTTTTCTGGAGCCACTCATCTGGTTTTTGCTTCATGGCATTCTTGCTGGCTCTTCCTACCAATGCATTGGCTACTTCAGGATCCTCCAGGGCAACAACCGGTTTATTATGCTTAGCCCCGGCCCTGTATATGAACATATCCAGATAGGTGTCTTCCTCAAAATTTTGATTGTATTCATTGGTGCGATAGAGGATGTTATTCACCAAGCGGTCATCCGACGACAAATATTTGGCAATATCCCGGGTTGTGGGGGGAGTAAATTGAAAGGCGCGGGAATAAAACCCTTTTGGTTTAAATCCGTATCCTGGGCGGTAGTTGCCACCACTGCGATCTGTATCTGATTCCAGCCAGGTTCCGGGGTCGGATTCCAGAGCCACCATATCGCTTTTCAGCAGGGCTTCGT
>JABDRK010000160.1 GCA_013041785.1 Eudoraea sp. | reverse complement strand
CTATTAACCTAAAAACCGCAATACGCTTACCCCTTGATTTGCTGTTTTAATTCCTCCATGGATTCCTGAAGTTGTCTAAGTAAACCTCGTTCTGTGGTAGCCTCTACACCAAAGGTCAGCTTACTGCTCACCAACCACAATTCCTGGATTTGATTTGGTGCAATTTCATAAGGGGGATAATTCTCGTTCAGGGAAATCAGGATGAGATTACCAGAATTGGGATGGCGTTCTATTTTCTTCACCATTACTGCGTCCTGAAGGACAATTACATACATTTTGCTGGAACGTACATCATCCAGGTCTTCAACGGCTCTTGCCAGAACCCAATCACCCGGTTTTAAATTGGGGAGCATGCTGTCCCCTTCTACCTGGAAACCACGGTAGGTGGCATTGCGAAACTCGGGAATTGGCAAATCAAAAGCCGGTAACTGACGGTACCAGCTGGTATCGTGAATATTCTGTGGGTAGCCCGCCGCGGCCTTGGCATTAACCAGAACCATATTCTCCTGCTCTGCATTATCTACGGTAACCACTTTCGGGATTACGCTGGTCTGTGAAGGCTCAAGATATTTGGTGTCACTTTCACCAAACAGCCAAAGTGGGTTGATCTTAAACTGTCTGAGAAGTTCCATAACCAGTTTCCCCGACAATTTGGTTCGGCCTCTTTCAATATCGGCCGTAGTATTGGCAATACCCAATAATTGTGCAAACTCTGCCTGGGTGTACCCCAGTTCCCGCCGAATTTCAATAAATCTTTTAATTGTTGTTTCCTGTTCCATTCTACTTTAAACTACGTTTACATCCCCTGCTCCCCAAACTATACAGGCAGGCAGGCTCCTCAAATATACATAATATGGATAATATCCAAAAATAATTTGGAATATTTCCATTATTCGGATATAATCCATATTTTTGGAATAATTACAAATTCGAGCAATATTTTAAAACAGCGATTATGAAAACTGGGGTGATTTTAATTTACGACGGGACATTTAATGGATTTCTAAGCGGGATATACCAGGCATTCGAGGAACATATGGAATTGGTAGACATACAGCAGGAGGGTAAATCCCAAAACGAATTCTTTGCCCAAACCCTGAAAGTTACAACCAACATTGAGCAGGCGAAGCAGGTGTGGTATACATTACGGGATAAGAATTACGAATCCTTAAAAAATATCTATTTCGCTTTCCTAAGCGAGCTTCCGGGAATTGAGTTGCACCTCTACCATCAAATTGAAACCATGATCAAGGGAAATAAAGAAACGGGATCTGGGAATTCAACTACCACTCCAATTAATTTGGCAGATCTTGCGACACGGGTGGCCGATGAAAAAAGGGCTATAGAAATCGGATTGGATCTGAATTTTCCAAAAGGTAAAGCCCCTGTGGTTAACCTAAAACCCAAATACAACATCCTGCCACTTATCTCCAAATACTTCCGTTTAGCCTATCCCTCCGGGCCCTGGGTAATCTTTGATCAGGTCAGAAATTATGGGCTTTACTACGATGGGGTAAGTGTTAATCTCACACCTGAGGTTCCCGCGTTATTTCAATTGGCAGATGCAGCCTAAAACGAATAAAAACGCCGTATAATCTTCAACTTATCATTAAGAACGCTGCTTCCTTTTTAGTCTCCAAAACCGTACCTTAGCGATTTTGTTTGGCAGGATGATCAACTTCGAGGAAAACATTCAGGTTAAAGGGGCACGGGTACACAATTTAAAGAACATTGATGTTACCATACCCCGTGAAAAACTGGTGGTAATAACCGGTTTATCAGGCAGTGGAAAATCCTCCCTGGCTTTCGATACCATCTATGCAGAAGGACAGCGACGTTATGTCGAGACATTTTCTGCCTATGCCCGCCAATTTCTTGGAGGGCTGGAACGCCCGGATGTTGATAAAATCGATGGGCTCTCGCCGGTAATTGCCATCGAACAGAAAACAACTTCAAAGTCACCCCGGTCAACTGTAGGTACCATTACCGAGGTATATGATTTCCTTCGCCTATTGTTTGCCCGTGCAGGAGAAGCCTACAGTTATAAAACTGGCGAGAAGATGGTCAGTTATAGCGATGAGCAGATCCTCGAACTGATCATAACCTCCTACGCAGGTAAAAGAATCAATATACTTGCCCCTATTATTAAATCCAGAAAGGGGCATTATCGGGAACTCTTCGAACAAATTGCTAAACAGGGTTTTGTAAAGGTCCGTGTGGATGGCAAGATTGTCGACATTGTTCAGGGGATGAAAGTTGACCGCTACAAAACACATGATATTGAGATTGTGGTAGACCGCCTCCTGGTTTCTGAAGGAGAAGATTTGGAAAAGCGCCTGGCAGAATCCATTAACACCGCCATGTACAGTGGCAATAATGTGCTGATGGTCCTTGAAGAAGGTCTGGAGGAACCGCGCTACTTTAGCCGGGATTTGATGTGCCCTACCTCCGGGATCTCCTATCCCATTCCCGAACCAAACACCTTTTCTTTTAATTCCCCGAAAGGTATGTGCCCGGATTGTCACGGCCTGGGGCACGTTTATGAAATAAATGAAACCAAAATCTTCCCAGACAAGAAGCTCTCCATCAAGGGAGGAGGTATCGCCCCCCTGGGTGAGTACAAAAAATCCTGGGCGTTTCGTCAACTGGAAACCATTGCACAGCGCTATGAGTTTGATCTCAATGATCCCATTGAAACCGTACCTGAAGAAGCCCTGCAAGTGATCCTTTATGGCGGAAAGGAAAGTTTCCAGATCGATTCAAAATCCCTGGGGGTACGAAGAGAATACAAGATCGATTATGAAGGCATTGCCAATTTCATCAAAACCCAGCACGCAGAGGCAAACTCCAGTAGTATCCGGCGTTGGGCTCTGGGATATATGGATAGAATCACCTGCCCGAGATGTAACGGGTCCCGTTTAAAGATTGAATCGCTGTATTTTCGGATACAGAATAAGAATATCGCGGAACTGACGGGAATGGATATCGGGGATTTAGCTTCCTTTTTTATTCAGCTTAAGACGCAACTCAAAGGAAATCAGAAACGTATTGCTGAGGAAATCATCAAAGAAATCAGCACCCGATTAAAATTTTTGCTGGATGTGGGCCTGGACTATCTCTCGCTTAACCGCAGCTCTAAATCCCTTTCCGGCGGGGAAGCCCAGCGAATCCGCCTGGCCACACAGATTGGTTCTCAACTTGTAGGGGTGCTTTACATATTGGACGAACCCAGCATTGGTTTGCATCAGCGGGATAATAACCGACTAATTAAGTCATTAGAAGCATTACGAGATATCGGGAATTCGGTAATTGTGGTGGAGCACGACCGCGATATGATTGAACACGCTGATCATGTGATTGATATAGGCCCTGAGGCTGGCAAGCATGGTGGGGAGATAATTTCTGAGGGTTCCCCTCAGGAACTGATACAGCATCAGACACTGACGGCGGCCTATATATCGGGTCTGAAAACCGTTCCCGTTCCTCAGGAAAGACGTAAAGGAAACGGTAAGACACTGTTTCTGGCCGGATGTACGGGTAACAATTTAAAAAATATTGATGTGGAATTACCTCTGGGAAAAATGATTGGGGTAACCGGGGTGTCCGGAAGTGGAAAATCAACACTAATTAATGAAACGCTCTACCCTATTCTGAACGCTCATTTTTTTAATGGGGTTAAAAAACCCATGCCGTATAAACAGATTGCCGGCTTACAACATATAGACAAAGTGATCGATATCAACCAATCGCCTATTGGTAGAACTCCACGCTCCAATCCGGCCACCTATACCGGGGTGTTTGGAGAGATCCGCTCCTTGTTTTCCAAGACTCCGGAAGCTGCCATACGGGGCTACAAGCCAGGAAGGTTCAGTTTTAACGTCAAGGGCGGACGTTGTGAAACCTGTCAGGGGGGTGGTTTACGGGTTATAGAAATGAACTTTTTACCCGATGTATATGTTGAATGCGAAACGTGCCAAG
>JABDRK010000128.1 GCA_013041785.1 Eudoraea sp. | reverse complement strand
ACGGCCTGGTTTTCACCTCCTGAAAATGGAAATGCTGATCTGGCGCGATTACTTCAAATATGTGTCCCTTAAATTTGGCAACCTTATTTTTTATAAAAAAGGGATCAGGGACAATAACTACATATGGGGCCGTTCCAAAAAGGCGCTGGATACATGGATACAGGGAACTACGGCAGAACCTTTTGTAAATGCAAATATGAAGGAGCTGGCGGCCACAGGATGGATGAGCAACAGGGGCAGGCAAAATGTTGCAAGTTATTGGGCTAAAGAACTGGAGCAGGATTGGCGTATTGGGGCGGCCTATTTTGAATCCATGTTAATCGATTACGATGTACACAGCAATTGGGGTAATTGGATGTACAATAGCGGGGTTGGAAATGATCCCAGAGACCGTAAATTCAATATTGGCTTACAAGCAGAACGCTACGATCCTGCAGGAAAATATCGTCGCTTATGGCTACAGGAAACCCTGTTCTAATGCATTAGAAATATGGCAAAGAAAACGTTGAGATTAATACTTGGGGACCAGTTAAATGCAGACCACAGCTGGTTTCAGTCAGTGGATCCAAACCGAATCTACCTCATGGCAGAAATGCGACAGGAAACGGATTATGTAAAACACCATATACAGAAAGTAGTTGCTTTCTTTCTCTCCATGAGGAATTTTGCCGAGCAGCTGAGGTCAAAAGGGCACCAGGTCCGGTATTATCAAATTGATGACCCAAATAATCCACATTCCCTGGAGTCACTTATCAAACAAAGCATAAAGGAATACCAGGCGGATAAGTTTGAATACCTTATGCCCGATGAATACCGCCTGGATAAACAGTTGGGCGATATAGCCAATAATTTAGCCTTAGCGGCTGAATGTTTCGATACGGAACACTTTTACACAGAACGGGACGAACTAAAACGTTTCTTCACTGGAAAAAAGCAACTGGTAATGGAAAGTTTTTACCGTATGATGCGGAAAAAACACCAGATATTAATGGTCGGGAACCAGCCAGAAGGCGGGCAATGGAACTACGACAAAAGCAATCGCAAGAAGTGGAAAGGCGATCCTCCCATACCTCCTGAAAAAAAATTCCATCATAAGGTCAGTCAGGTACTGGAGGCGTTAAACCGAGCTGATGTCAGCACCTTCGGAAATATTGATCCGGGCAATTTCAACTGGCCGTGTAGTCGGCAGGAAAGCCAAAGTCTGCTGACCTATTTCTGTACAAGGTTGCTCCCTCATTTTGGGGATTTTCAGGACGCCATGCATACTGAGGAAAAATTCTTGTTTCACTCCCGGCTGTCCTTTGCCCTGAACAGCAAAATGCTTTCCCCAAAAGAAGTCATTGTATCGGTTCTGGACACCTATTACCAAAAACCCGAAGCGGTTTCAATTTCGCAGGCGGAAGGCTTTATCCGGCAGATTCTGGGTTGGAGGGAATATATGCGGGGTATTTACTGGATGGAAATGCCGGACTACAGCGAAAAAAATGCACTCGATAACCACAACAAACTCCCGGATTTCTTCTGGACCGGTAATACCCGGATGAACTGTCTTAAATCATCCATCGGACAGAGTCTGGAGGATGCCTATGCCCATCACATCCAGAGACTCATGATCATTGGGAATTTTGCGCTTTTACTACAGGTAGATCCTGCGGCGGTGGACGCCTGGTACCTGGGGGTGTATATTGACGCCATTGAGTGGGTCGAAATGCCTAACACCCGTGGGATGAGTCAATTTGCAGACGGAGGTGTTGTGGCTACCAAACCCTATATCAGCAGTGCAAATTATATCCATAAAATGAGTGATTACTGTACGGGCTGCCATTACGACCACCGTCAGAAAACAGGTGACAAGGCCTGTCCATTCAACGCGCTGTATTGGAACTTCCTCGATGAGAAACAGGAATATTTCCAGAACAACCACCGGATGGCTATGATGCTCAACCTCTTGAGGAAAAAATCTCCAGAAGAATTAGCTGCACTTAAGGCACGTGCTCAGGAAATTTTGCTGGATCCCGATAAATTTTAAATAAAATTTAACGCCTAATACTCATCCAACGTACCCAATCAGGCGTATATATAGTAAAGAATCATCCGCTTCGGCGTCTACATATATCAAAAAAGTCCTTTACTGCTGGTAAAGGACTTTTTATTTTAATGGTGTTTTTTCTATTATTCGAGAATACCGTCTACGATTCCGTACTCAACAGATTCTTCAGCCCCCATCCAGTAATCACGGTTAAAATCCTTCATGATTTTTTCAAAGGTCTGACCGCAGTTTTCAGCAAGGATTTGTGCACCGAGCTCCTTGGTTTTTATAATTTCTCTGGCCTGGATTTCTATATTTGACGCCTGTCCCCTTGCCCCGCCACTGGGTTGATGGATCATGACACGGGCATGAGGCTGAATAAACCTTCTTCCTTTTTCCCCGACGGACAATAAGATGGAACCCATGGAGGCTGCCAAACCAGTACATATGGTGGAAACAGGGCTTTTTAAAGATTTAAGGGTGTCATAAATCGCAAATCCAGAAGTTACATAACCCCCGGGACTGTTGATATAGAGCTGAATCTCCTCATTATTCTGCATGTCGAGATAGAGCAGGCGATCAATAACATGTTTTGCAGAATCATCATCTACCATTCCCCACAAAAACACTTTGCGCTCAGACAATAACTTCTCGTCAATACGTTCTTGTACTTTCCCTTTTTTTGATTTCATTCGGTGTTAAAATTTAGTTTCAAAAGTAGTGATTTTATCCAGATTTGTAGTCAATATTCAGCTCCGTTTAAACACACTTTCGAACGGAATTTCCTTGTATCTTTGAAAAAAATTGAAAATGAATCGGATAAGGCTTACTTCCCTCCTTGCTTTCCTTGTTTTTATTAGTTGTAAAACAGATAAAAAGACTGCTGCTGTTGAAAGCGAGGTGGAAAAATCAGTATTGGAAAAAATCGCTCAGGCAAGTGGTTATGATAATTGGAATGGGATCAGTTCCCTAAAGTTCACCTTCAATGTAGACCGGGATACTATACATTCTGAGCGGAAATGGCATTGGAATGTAGCCGCTAATGAAGTTACCGGTATTTCATATGGTGATACCGCAACCTATAATCGGGCAACTGTTGACAGTACCTCAGCCGGGGTTGATGCGGCCTTTATCAATGACAAATATTGGATGCTCGCCCCATTTAACCTTATATGGGACCAGGACAGTTTCACCTATCAGCTGGACTCGGTGGCAGAGGCCCCGATAAGCAAGCAAGCTATGCAAAAACTAACCATTGTCTACGGCTCCGAAGGAGGCTATACTCCGGGGGACGCCTACGATTTTTACTTTGGTGATGACTACCTCATTCAGGAATGGGCGTTCAGGAAAGGAAATCAGGCAGATCCTAACGTAATAACAACCTGGGAAGCATACCAGGATTTTGAAGGCCTGAAAATTGCCACCGTACATAAAGGGGCATCAGGTAACTTTCAAATTTCCTTTACCGGTATTGAAGCTGTCAGACGCTAGAGCTACGCTTTCTTTTGTTGCGGGCCCTAAGGATAAATGTGGCCAGAAAAACCAGAATAGAGCACGCCAGTAAGGTAATAAAGGTGAAGTTTAGGCTGATATGCTCAGCGACAAAGCCTAAAATTACCGGTCCTACGAGGAAGCCCGAATAACCTGTACCGGCAATAAAGGCAACCCCCTGTGACGATTCCACACCTTTAACATTGCCTCCAATTCGGAACAGTTCCGGGACAATTACTGAAAAACCAAGTCCGGTAAGGGCAAAACCTGAAATAGCCAGATACATATGCGTGGAAAGGACTAGCAGGTAGCCAATTATTGCCAATCCTGCCCCAAGAGTAACAATCTTTACTGATCCTATCCGGGCACTGATTGCATCTCCCAAAAAACGACCCAGGGTCATCATCACCTGGAATCCGAGAAATCCTGCTCCCCAGATGGCTTCCGGAGCCAGGCTCACCTCTTTGAGAAACAAACCGCTCCAGTCTACAATAGCCCCTTCACTACCCATTACCACAAAGGAGAATAGTCCAAGGAGAAGTAAGGGTTTGAAATTCCTAAAACTAAACGGCTCTTTTTCAATCGGAGCCGCCAGGATATGCCTGTATTGCCTGTGGAACATAAGGTTTACAACTAATACCAAAGCAATGGCAATCGCCATATGAAGTACGCGGTTATCAAAAACCGGGATCATAAAACTGCCCAATCCGGCCAAAACCCCTCCCAAACTGAAAAACCCGTGGGAGGCCGACATAAAGTTTTGTCGGTCTTCCTTTTCAATTTCGGTGACCAGGGTATTCATGGAAATATCAGTAAACCCGTTGGTAGCTCCAAAGAGATACAGCCCCAGGGCTAAGGTGATAAAACTAGGAGCCAGCATAGGTAGCACGGCTGTGGCGCAAATTAGCAAAACCCCAATCCAGGTAGCCTTACCTACTCCAAGTCGGTTTATAATCCGAGAGGCAACCGGAAATACCGTAAAAACGCCTAAAGAAAGGAAGAAAATGGCAATCCCCAGGGTAGCTTTATCAATCTGCAGGTCTTCTTTGACTTCAGGAATGTAAATCGCCCAGGTCCCGAAAAGAATATTGAGGCTGGCAAAAACCCAGGCCGGTGCAAAATACCGTGGGTTGGAGAGAATTAGCCAGAGGGATTTCATATCTACCGATTATCCGTTTCCCTTTATGCCTGCCTTGAGAATCTGTCCGAACCGATACATGTCCTCAAAACTACAATACAAAGGTGCAGGAGCCAGTCGTATTACATTGGGCTCCCTCCAGTCGACAATTACGCCGGCTTTCATAAGGTATTCAAACAAGGAACGCCCTTCACCGTGCAGGAAGACGGACAACTGACATCCCCTCGCATCCGGAGTTATGATTTCAAAACGGCTTTCCACCTGTTTATCGATCTCGTGCAGTACAAATTCCAGGTAAGCCACTATGGCATCTCGTTTGCTTATAATAGCCTGCATCCCAACCTCTTCAAAGATCTCAAGAGAGGCTAAATAAGGCGCAAGAGCAAGAACCGGGGGGTTACTCAGTTGCCATGCATCTGCAGTCTCAATGGGTTCAAATTCTGATTTCATCAGAAATCGTGTTTCCTTGCTTGTACCCCACCAGCCTTCGAATCTCGGTAAGTCATCCCGGCCCAAATACTGTTCATGGATATATACCCCGGAGGCATTACCCGGACCACTGTTCATGTATTTGTAACTGCACCAGGAGGCGAAGTCTACCCCCCAATCGTGT
>JABDRK010000109.1 GCA_013041785.1 Eudoraea sp. | reverse complement strand
GCGAAGTATTGCACACCAATAGCGAACAGGCCTTGTTTAATTTCGTAAAAGATGAGGTCTTGCCCGTTTTCAATTACCTTCGGGATAGGGACGAAGAAGTTGGGCAAATGATCCGGATTTATGAAGGCATGATTGACGGCCATACGAATACCTATTACGACCACCGGAAGAATTACGATGAGAGTGTGATGCAGATCAACCAGGAACTGGCAGAGGTTTTGGATCAAAAACAGTTGGGGGCACAGAAGATGTTTCCCCATTATTTTGAGCGTTACAAGACCGATGGTGTAGAACACAATATGTACATTGGGGAATCCATTGCCGGGGATCAGCAATTTGACAAACTCTTCCTGAACAATTTACGGCTGTGGCAATTGCAGACTATGGTGGATATGGAGAACCGCTACTACAACCTGAAAGCCGAATTACCGGTTAGATTGGATGTAGCTTCGCTCATCCTGGTCTATAATACTTCCCTCTCCATCCGGTTCCGTATGGATGAAAAACGGTTTGATGTAGACGGTACTTATAATGCACGTTACGAGATCATCAAAAAAAGGATAGATAAATCCTATATCAAAGGCACGAATGAGCGGGTTACCCAAAGCGGTAAAATGGTTGTCATCTATTCTCAGAAGGAAGATGAGCTGGAATACCTCAGGTATATTCGTTTCCTGAAATCGAAAGGATACTTTACCAATAATATCGAGATTGTAGAACTAGAGGGCCTTCAGGGGGTAACGGGGCTAAAGGCCATACGGGCCGAAATCCTGTACCATTCAGGACAGGAACCGGAAAAAACCTATACCTACGAGGAGCTCATGCAAGAGCTTGAGAGCTAAACAGGGTTACATCCGGTCAGGACCAAAGTACTTGAAAGCAATCCCGAAAGAAATCACGGATACAATTATTCCGATCATAAAGATGGTGTAGGTCCATCTCAGGATATTGTACTTTCTGTTGAGTACCAATCCCAAAAAATACAAGTCCTTGGTGAGTGAAGAATAAATGTAATCCTTATCCTTGACCAGTTCTTGTATCGCCCACTCGTAATCGTCTAGTTTCATCTTATGGAAATTTCCGAAAAAGAGCAGGTTTACCTTCTTCTGTTTTACGTCTTCCAGGGTAAATTTCCCCCGGGTAACATTAGGCCTGGTAGCCAGAACGGCCAGTACCATGGATGCCACACTAAAAATGATAAAGATTACGGTTGGATAGATCAAATATTCATTTGAGGGATTATCCAGCTTGGGAATTAGATTGGACAGGGCCAGGGATATAATAATGGCATTTACAGAAAGCAAAATATTCGCCTTGGTATCGGCAATATTACTGAGCGTTAGGTGGTTCTTTAAGGTCACCCTATACAAGGTCTGAATACCTCTGTCCGGGCTTTCACTTTTATATTTAGCCTTGAGCTTTTCTTTTTTAGCTATTTCCTTCTCGGTCTTTTTTCCCGGATAAGCTTGCTGAGGTTTTTTTCCTTGCCAGGCTGCCAGTTTTCTTTGGCATAAGCAGTATAAAACTGGTGTTCCTTTTGAAACATATCTATGTTCGCGTCCATCCACTTCTGGCTGGAGTATGATGCGATTCCCAGAAGGTCCAGCTCTTCCTTGAGTTGTTCTGCGGTTTCCCAATAGGACTTTTTTCCAAAATGGGAACAATCGGCATCCCGGATGATCTCCTCCTCAGTTGAGGTCGGCTGATAATACCGTTTCGTGGCCATGATGTAGGTTTCCACCTTTTTGATTATTGCTTCGTCCACCCCCTGATCTTTAAGAAATTTTCGGGCAATGGCGGCACTTGATTTTTCATGTTCTTCACTACCCTTGGTATACCCCGTATCATGAAGCCATGCGGTGAGCATCAGGGCTTCCTTGTCCTTCTCCGGCAAATCATGGTGATTCAATAATTCTTTGGTACTTTTAACTACACGTTGGGTATGTTTGAGGTTGTGGTAACGATATTTGGAATCCAGTTGATTCGTCAATAAATCGACAGCGTATTGTTCAGTTTTTTGCAGTATATCCGACATACTATAAAATTGAAGATCCAAATTACGAAATTTTGACGTTGAAGTTCAGAAAACATTACAGTCTGATCCTACTTTGGTTAATAGTAGGGTGTGCTACCTATAAACCGCAATACAAAGAGCCTGCTAAGATTTCTAAATTTCCCGATAAAGAACTGGAGCACAGTTTTTACCTTGTTGGTGACGCGGGAAATTCCCCAATGGGCGGTAAGTCTGAAGCCCTCAATGGTTTGGAAAAGTTACTTGACCGTGCCCCTTCCAATAGCAGCTTGCTCTATTTAGGAGACAATATCTACCCCCATGGATTACCCAAAAAAGGTGCTAAGGGCAGGGCTTTGGCAGAACATCGATTAAAGGCACAGGCCGAAGTTTCTAAAACCTTTAAAGGCAGGACGATCTTCATTCCGGGGAATCATGACTGGTACAGTGATGGTCCCAAAGGGTTAAAACGACAGGAAGAGTATGTGGAGGATCTGCTGGGTAAAGATTCCTTCCTCCCGGAAAATGGGTGTCCCATTACCAAGGTAGACATCAATGATGAGGTAGTTCTGATTATAGTTGATTCCGAGTGGTATATGGCTAAATGGGACCGATTTCCCACGATTAACGACGATTGTGAATTACGAACACGAAATCGCTTTTTTGATGAATATGGGAGCCTGATCAAAAAGGCCAGAGGGAAAACCACGGTGGTAGCCATTCACCACCCCATGTACACCAATGGACCACACGGCGGACAATTCTCATTTAAGCAACATTTAACTCCCTTACCAGGCCTTGGCACCCTTAAAAATGTGATCCGTAAAACCGGCGGGGTCTCTCCAGCTGATCAACAACACAGACGTTATTCGGAATTCAAGGATAGAATCATTACGCTTTCCAGGGAAAATAATAAAGTAGTCTTTGTTTCCGGCCATGAGCATAATCTGCAGTATTTAGTTGATCAGAATCTGAAGCAAATCGTTAGCGGATCAGGATCAAAAATAAATCCGACCCGAAATGTGGGTTACGGACGCTTTAGTTATGGGGCCCAGGGATACGCCCGCCTGGATGTCTTTACAGATGGCTCCTCCTATGTGCGTTTTTATACGGCCGACAATAAACTGGTTTTTGAGACTGATGTATTCGGGAAAGACAAAGAGAAGGAATTTAGTTTTTCGCCCTATCCGGAAAAGGTTAAATCTTCAGTTTACACCGCCTCAGAAACAAAGAAATCCAACTTCTATGAATGGCTATGGGGGGAACGGTATAGACAACTTTTCAGCACGGAAATAGGAGTACCTACAGTGAATCTGGATACCTTATTCGGAGGATTAATCCCGGTCCGAAAAGGCGGCGGAAATCAGTCGAACTCCCTGCGTTTTGAGGATAGTGAAGGCAGGGAATTTATTATGCGTGCCATTCGGAAGAATGCAGTTCAGTATATACAGGCGGTGGCCTTCAAAGATCAGTTTGTAAAAGAAGAATTCAGCGATACCGGAACGGAAGATCTGGTCATGGATGTGTTCACGGCTTCCCACCCCTATACTTTTCTGGCAATGGGTATCCTTTCTGATGCTTTAGGAGTATACCATACCAACCCGGAACTGTACTACGTTCCCAGGCAAAAGGCTATTGGCAGATTTAATGATGAATTTGGGGATGCCCTATATATGATAGAAGAGCGGGCTGCAGACGGGCATGGTGACAATCCGGGATTTGGCTATTCCGATGAGCTAATAAGTACCCATGATATGCTGGATGAACTTCGCAAAGATGAGGAGCATAAGGTAGATGAGAAAGCGTATATCCGAGCCCGTATTTTTGATATGTTGATTGGCGATTGGGATCGGCATCAGGACCAGTGGCGCTGGGCTGTTTTTAAAGAAGGGGATACAACCCTGTATCGGCCTGTACCACGGGATCGTGATCAGGCTTTTTCCCGTATGGACG
>JABDRK010000063.1 GCA_013041785.1 Eudoraea sp. | reverse complement strand
TCTCTGATCAATCTCAAGTAGGCTTCATCTTTTATCCCGGGATCCAGGGCTACGTCCAAATCGGAAATCTCTTTCCTGAAAGGATAGTTTTTTGCTCCGTGTACCGAACAGGTAAAAACCGCCGGTTCGTCCTGAAATATCTCTGCGGTGCCGTTACCCTGGTGTACATCCAGATCGAGGATCAGGATCTTTCTGGCCAGTCCCTGGTCCAGCAAATACCTGGCTCCTATAGCCTGGTCGTTTAGCATGCAAAAGGCCTCCCCACGGTTGCTGTAAGCATGGTGGGTTCCCCCGGCTATGTTCATGGCAATACCATGTTCCAGTGCGTAATTACAGCACTTCAGGGTTCCGTCTGCAATGATACGCTCCCGCTCAACCAACATTTCATTAAGGGGGAAACCAATTTTTCGGGCCTCCCGGGGAGGAATTTTCATATTGAGCAGATCATAGTAATACTCAGGATCATGGACAGCTAGAATGTACTTGTCATTGGGAATCTCTGGCTCAAAAAAATTTTCAGGAAGACAGGTGCCTTCATGAAGCAATTGCTCAGGCAGCAATTCATATTTCAGCATGGGAAAGCGATGACCCTCTGGCAGTGGATGTTTGTAAATCGGGTGGTAGGCAATCCTGAGCATGGTTTAATCCAGCCTAAGTTCTATTATATCAGAGACGTATTCAGACTCATTGACCACTCCTTCAAGGTATAATTTGATATCAGAGACACCGTAATCCTTAATCTTAAAGGTTATTTCACCTTCTTTTGTTAGTGAAATATCCGATTGCCAGTCGATTGTACCATATTTAAAGAAGAAAGCATTTGAATAGGAACTGTAAGCCGGGTTGTAGAAACGTTTCTTGGCGCTAAAGGACAATGGGATGTCGTAATTTTTATAAAATTCACCCAATTCCCGTTCTTGTCGCAGAAAAGGATTCGTAACAATTTTAATAATGCCACCTCCGCCCATCAATCCGCCACCTACTCCGGAAGGATTGATTTCTATATAATCAACAATGTCCATCTGGTATCGGTACAGAATGCTGAAATCTACCAATAGCACGCCATCCAGATATATATTGGGCCTGGCATTATTGGGAGAATTAGGGTTTCTGGCTACAATAGAAAAAATGCCCGCTGATTCGTTTACGACGTAGCCCCGTGAATTTAAATAATTGCCCAGGAACTGACTTCTTCTAGGGTCGCTTTCTGTAAACAGGTCCACCTTACCCTGTGAACTGTTCCTAAGGCGCTCCAGGCGCGTGTTGGTCCTGTCCTGGATTAATAGCACCTCGTCCAGTTGCTGCATCTTTTCCAGATTTTGAAAAGAGATCATAGATGAATTCAAGTCCGAATCCTGTCCTGCCGGCTTGTTAGGAAATACAGCAACCGTATTGGATTTCAGCTCAGGCACTGCTGAGGGTTTGAATTGAACAAATATTTTTGGAGGAGACAACTTTCCATCTTTACCCATTTCAGAAATCCTAAGGGTCTCATTTTCCAGGGGAAAAAACAGGTCTGAAGAAAATTCAAATTTTTCCGCATCCAGTTCCAGGAGTTGGAGTGGATAGTACTGGGTTGGAAAAATGTAAAACTGGCTTTCTTCCTTAGTATTAAGGGTAACTTTAAACGATAAGCCCTTTTCGAAATCGAACAGGTATTTGGGCGGTTTGGTAAAAATAGCATTCCAGTCATAGCTGCTCCAACCCTGTGTTATCAGCAGGTTGTCTAATTCAAATGCTTTTTTAGGTGAATTGCCGCGAAAATAATACGCTGCATTCTCTACAAGGCCTTTTACATAAGGCTTTAACAAATGATATGAAGGGAGGTTTTCCTGGGAGCCATAGGAGATCGTATTGCCGGGGAGTACGGAAACACTTAAACTATTCCATTTTTCGGCAGATACATCGGGAAGGTCCAGGGTTACTAGAAGAGAATCCGCATCTCTGGAAAGCAGATGTTCTAAATCAGAATGAATTGTAACACCCCCCCTGTTAAAATACAGCCGCTCCAGGATGGGTTTTCCCTCCGGATTAAAAAGGGTAAAGGTATTCATCCCTTGATAGAGATCCTCCTTGGGTAAAATCACAATGGATTCATTGTTTCCGTTAAATGAGAGTTCAAGCGACTTCAAACTGTTTCCATCGTGAAAGGTCAGCAGGTAGGGAACATCCAGGTGGCGGTTGTCCTTAAATTTGGCATTGAAGATAAGGCCAAGTTTATTTCTGAGGTCCTGTAATTTGATCACAATGCCCTCGGCTTCCATAGTTTCCAAAGGGAGCCTGTACGCTTTCTCCTTATGGCTGAATTTCACAAAGTAACGTGTGCCGGGACTGGTCTGAATGGCAAAGCGCCCGATACCCATGGCATTTACCTTGAAGTTGGTAACAAATTTATCTTGTTCATTCACCACCGTAGCCTGCAGGAAAGGAATACCTAACCCATTTTGGTCCTTAATAATGGCCCCATAAACTGCCTCAAGTCCGGCAACAGCATGACCCCCTTCCGGGAGAAACTGCGCATCTACAGTATCCGGGGTATTGGTTGGCGGATTTGGCTCACCCTTTTCCGGATCCAAAACGCGGATTTCCTGCTCAAAATAATTGGGTTCTGAAAAATTCCGCATCCAGTTGGTATAGGCCCTAAATCGATAGGTGTTAGCAGTTATGAGGCTGTCTAACTCCATGATCCCGGATCCAACACCCTGGTTTACCATGATCAACTGTTTCTTGATTATTTCCCCATTGTCGTCTACGAGGGTGCAATAGAGATTTTTCGTTTCTATAGAAGGCTTCTTATTGTCCTTGTCAAAAACATAGGCTTTGAAGCCTATTTGTTCCCCTTTGATATAGGTGGATTTATTGAGGTGCACAAAAACAATTTCACGGGGAAGTTCACTGTAAACTTCGAAGGCTTCTGCAATTTTTTCATAATTCTGGTTCTGACCAAACACAGCTGTTTGAAGCAACAGCACGAAGACAAATGCAATTTTTTTCATGAAATATCTGAAATCAGGGACAAAGAAAGAGCTTTCCTGTTAAAAAGTGAGGATGATATTAACTAATAACCGATCCGTTCGTGACGTTGGTTTCGTCGGGGTTGAGGAAGACGAGTTTCCCTTCGGCATTTTCAGTCATCAGGATCATACCCTGGCTTTCCACACCCCTGAGCGGCCGTGGTGCCAGGTTGACCAGTACAGTAACTTTCTTGCCAATAATGTCATCCGCTTCAAAATCCTCGGCTATACCGGAAACTATAGTGCGCGTATCCAGTCCGGTATCCACTTTCAGGACCATTAGTTTCTTGGTTTTGGGCATTTTTGATGCTTCCAGGACAGTACCCACACGCATATCCATTTTCGTAAAGTCTTCAAAACTTATGGTCTCTTTTTGGGCCATGATATCACTTTTTTCAAGCTCATTTGCTTTTTTGGTAGCGGCGAGCTTATCCAATTGTTTTTGTATTTCCTTATCTTCTATTTTTCGAAACAGCAGGGTAGCTTTATTGAGCTGCTGACCTGGTTTAGCCAGGCTTTTACGGGCATTTAGGGTTGTCCAGCTAAGTTTGTCATCCGCTTTAAGAGCCAGCATATCTTTCAGTTTTTCCGAGGTAAAGGGGAGGAAAGGTTCGCTGAGAACAGACAAGGCAACGGCGACTTGCAGCCCGACATAGATAATGGATTTAACCCGTTCCGGATCTTCCTTAATTACCTTCCAGGGTTCTTCGTCTGCCAGGTATTTGTTGCCCAAACGCGCCAAATTCATCAGTTCCTGACTGGCTTCACGGAAGCGGTAGCGCTCCAGGGAATCCGCCAGAATATCCGGATACTTTTTGATTTCAGACAGGGTGGCAAGATCGTGCTCGTTCAGGGAACCATACTGTGGAACCCGACCTTCAAAATACTTGTGGGTAAGTACAACGACACGGTTTATAAAGTTCCCGAAGATCGCAACCAGCTCATTGTTGTTCCGGGCCTGGTAATCTTTCCAGGTAAAATCGTTATCCTTGGTTTCCGGAGCATTGGCGGTTAAAGTATAGCGCAACACGTCTTGCATATCCGGGAATTCCTCAAGGTATTCGTGCAGCCATACCGCCCAATTTTTTGAGGTCGATAATTTCTGTCCTTCCAGATTCAGGAATTCGTTTGCCGGAACATTATCAGGTAGTATGTAATCCCCATGTGCTTTTAGCATGCTGGGGAAGATGATGCAATGGAATACGATATTATCTTTCCCAATAAAATGTACCAGTTTTGTGTCTGAACTTTTCCAATAGCTTTGCCAGTCCAGACCTTCCCTTTCAGCCCATTCTTTTGTTGAGGAGATGTACCCAATGGGGGCGTCAAACCAAACATAAAGCACTTTTCCCTCGGCATCTTTAAGGGGTACAGGTATCCCCCAGTCCAGATCGCGCGTTACAGCCCTTGGTTTCAGGCCATCCTCAATCCAGGATTTGCACTGCCCGTAAACATTGGGTTTCCAGTCTTTTTTGTGGCCTTCAAGTATCCAGGACCTTAGGAAGTCCTCATACCGATTTAGTGGAAGGAACCAGTGTTTGGTTTCTTTCATGCTGGGAACTGCACCCGTTAATACCGATTTGGGATTGATGAGGTCTGTGGCGTTCAGCGAGGAACCACAATTTTCACACTGGTCCCCATAGGCTTCTTCGTAACCGCATTTGGGGCAGGTCCCCACAACAAATCGGTCTGCCAAAAACTGATTGGCCTCGGCATCAAACAACTGTGCCGTGGTTTCTTCTATAAAGTCTCCCTGCTCATAGAGTTTCTTGAAAAATCCCGAGGCAGTTTCATGATGAATTTTTGCCGAAGTACGGGAGTAGTTATCAAAGGTAATCCCGAATTCCTGAAACGATTTTTTAATTATGTGGTGATATTTATCAATAAGCTCCTGAGGAGACACTCCTTCCTTCTTTGCTTTCATGGGGATGGCTACCCCATGTTCGTCACTACCGCAGACAAAAGCCACATCCTGTCCGGTCCCTCTCAGGTAACGGGCGTAGATATCGGCAGGGACATATACCCCGGCCAGGTGACCAATATGGATGGGTCCGTTTGTATAGGGTAATGCTGCCGTAATGGTGTACCTCGCAGGAGATGTTTTGCTCAAGGCTATGAACTTTACTGGTTAAGGCACAAAAATAACCAAAATTCATCCCCTTTTCTGATATCCTGCAAAAAGAAAACCCTCAGGTCTGCCTCCTAATTTTAACATAGGAATTCCGCAAACCTGAGGGTTATATTAAGTGATGGGTTACTAAGCCACCATAATCGATTTGGACATCTTGCGATCTGAAACCTGGATCCGGTAGATGTACTTCCCGGAAGACAGGTGATTTGGCATACGTTCACGAATATTGATCTCCGTAGAACCTTCTGCCATGATTTCATTGATCACGGTGCCCACTTTTTGCCCGATAATGTTGTACAGCGCTATATCCACGTGTGCCGTAAACGGCATTTCCAAATAGATATGCGGAGTATCCTTGGTAGGATAAAAAGGCTTGTGTACAATGGCTTCAAGCAATTCCGGAGTTGGATCTTCAGCTACCGGATCTTCGGGTGTTGGAGGTGTAGGCGGGTCATCGCTATAGGCAATGTCCGGGAATTCCACACCACTACAGTTAAAGCCGAGATTCACCGGGTTATAGGGATGGTTCAACAAATGTTGCTCTACAAGTGGGATTGGGACACAAAGCCACTCAGCGAGTACTGTTGCGTAAAGGTCCCGGAAATCCATGGTATATTCCAGGTTTCCGCGTCCATTGGGATTCTCCAGAGAAGGGTGTTCCCCAACAAAAGCACTTCCATTAAGCCCTGATCCAAAAAAGAGGGTAGGAGCGGCCTTTCCGTGGTCGGTACCAGTGGATCCATTTTCAAAGATCCGTCGACCGAATTCTGAGAAGGTCATACTCAATACTTTTTCGTCCTGTTGAGTAAATGTCAGGTCTTCATAGAAGTTGTTTATCGCTATGGACAAATTAGACATCAGGCGTTCGTGGGCAAGGGGTTGATTTCCGTGGGTATCAAAACCACCCATTGAGATCATGTATACCTTGGTTCCCAAATTACCTTTTATAAGTCGGGCTAATAAAGCCAATTGCCTTGCGAAACCATTGTCCTGGTACTGCACCTGATTTTGTCCACGTTCATAAGCTTCATGGATCAAACCGGCATATTCATAAGTGGTGTTTGCCACACCTCTCAGAAATTTCAGCTGATCCCCATACATACAATCGTTAAACAGTGCAGGGTCCAGGCTGTATTGTTGTCCGGTTTCTGCAATTTCCTCCAACTGGTCGATGTTGGAAGTAACAAAGGCGTAGTTTGTTTCTTCGCCCTGGAAAATCAGGTTACCAAAGTTCCCGATCTGAATTGCAGCCGGTGAAGCCGGAGGATTAATCAGGTAATCGGGATAAAGATCTTCAAAATAGCGTCCCATCCAGCCTGTATCCAGTCCTGTAAATCCAGTAGTGGTCAGGTCGGTATTGGCGTAAATATCTGAGCCGGTAAAATGGGAAAGACTCTGGTTTTCATAACCTACGCCGTGAACGGCTTTGAATTGCCCTTCGCCCCAGAGGGGTTCAAGAGCATTCATATAGGTAGGAACTCCAAACTCGTCTGTGAGTTTTAGGATCTTACTTTCCGGGATATAGATATTGGGACGGGCGTTGGCATAGGTGTCGTACTGTTCAATAGGGATCACCGTACTCAATCCATCATTACCCCCCGATAAGCGAATCAGAATAAGGATTGAATCCGTATCTGCATTGGCAATTGCCGCTGTTAGCGGAGAAGGGGCTGAAGCTGAAAGCATATTGCTTCCAAGCATAATGGAACCTGAGCCTGCTATGCCCAGCGCCTGTAAAAAGGAACGTCTGCTCCAATACTTGTGTTCCTCATCGTGTTGATGCTGATCTTTTATATTTATAGGAATATGATTATTACACATAGCAGTAGGATTTATTTAAGTTGAAACTCAGGTTGTCTGATTAAATGCATCATCAGGAAAAATACCTGTTGCGGTACTTCGGGGCTCACGGCAAGCATCCACAAGCCGAGTCCACCGGGGATATAATCCGGTCCATAGTAGTTTTCCGGTACGTCTTCGATTTTGAATACCGACATGGCATTTTCAAAATCCTGAGCTGTCAACAAGCCTTTTGGGGTAAATTTATCTACCAAAGCAGAAACCACGATTTCCGGGTTGCTGGTATTGCTGTTAGCAGTACCTACAGCATCCATCGCCAGGGTTCTGAATAGTTCGGGGTTATTCTGGAAGTATGCTTCCAGGAAAACCTCCGAGGTAAGCCACCTTCCAATAATAAAGTTCGTATTGATCCAGGTTCGGTCTCGCTGCCATCCTGCCACATCAAAGGGGTCAAACATTTCCTGACCCAACATCCTGCTCACATTTACAACGTTAAGCAGCAGGTTATCATCATAGCCGAAATTGGTCTCATTAATCATCCCAAGATAAATATCGAATGGGCTTTTAATGATTACCCCAATGGCTTCATCATCAAAGAAATGCTGACTTTGAAATAATTGCGAGAGTACAGGGGCAATTTCGAAGTTACTAGCTACAAAAGTGGTAGCCAGTTGGGAAATAATGGTCTGGGCATTCCCAGCATCATCATCCGAATCCGGATGTACAAAAAATTCGTATAGTTTTTGGCAAATAAACCGGGCGATTTCATTGGGTCGCTCTTCGAAGAGAATATCAATAACATCATCATATCCCCAGTTTCCGGTTCGACCCAGGATGGTTTTGGACCCGGCGTCAAAGCGCGTATGATCAAAGGTAACCTGCTCACAGCCAAGTTCTCCCCGCTCCACATAGCCCGTAAGCGCACGTGCCGCTTCGATAACATCCTGTTCGGTGTACCCGTTTCCTTCACCCAGGGTGAACAATTCAAAAAGTTCCCTGGAATAATTTTCGTTCGGGTTGTTACCGTTGTTGTAAGCTCCATCAAGATAATAGAGCATGGCACTGGTCAGGCCAATTTCGCTGACGAATGTCTTAAAATTCCCGATTGCATTGCGTTGCAGGCAATCTATATAATAATAAAGGAAGGAATTACAGTCATAAACATCAATTTCCGTCACAAAGTGATTGCTCCAGAAGAAACTCAACCGGTCACGGAGGTTGTTGTTCAGCAGCGCACCCGTGTAGGCAATTCGCCACTCATCCCGCTGTTGCCGTTCCAGCTGCCTTCTGGCATCATCATCAGCAGGGTAGTTACTGTTATTCCAGTCGGCCCATACCGGGGGTGTCAATGGAGCCATATTTACAGCTTCATTGATTAGTGAATCCACGAGCGTGCCGGCATTTTGACCAACGGCCTGGTCGATAGTCTGGACTGAGGCACTGAAGCCCAGCCTTCTATACAAATGCGCCGCCCTGAGTTTATCCAGGGGTGTTGTATATGGCGCTAATGTAGAGGTATTACAATTAACGAAGAATTCCATAGTTTTTTTTAGGCTTTAAGAACGTTCATGTGTTAGGGGCAAGTTCTTAACGATGAAACCTAATCTATATTATGGTGTTGTAGGTTTTTTGGTTATTCTGCAAGGAAATGTACAATCAATTCGCTAAAATGCGGTATAATGGACCAAAATTTCGACGAAATGCAGCATTTGGCCCTAAATCCGCAGGTTTATGGCTAGTCATCAGCCCCTGGGCAAGTATGGAGAAGATAAAGCCGCTTGCTTTCTTGAAAGTGCAGGTTATCAGATCGTTGCGCGCAACTATCGGTATCTTAAAGCCGAAATCGATCTCATAGCCAAAAAGGATGAGGTTCTGGCCATTGTGGAAGTAAAAACCAGAACTGGACGTTCGTTGGAACACATGGCTGAGGCGGTAAACAAAAGGAAAATCGACCGACTTGTGATGGCAGCAGACCAATTCATAGTTTCCAGAGAATTGGATGTGGAGGCCCGTTTTGATATTATTTGGATTACCAAATATGGGAATAGTATCTCCCTGGAGCATATAGAAAATGCATTCCACCATTTTTGAATTCATAACTATTTGTGTTATATGTAACAATAAGTTAGCTTTGTTTCATATCGTTATATATGAAAACCATTTCAGCCGTAGTTGAACATTACATCAAAAAAAAGCCCTTCTTGCAAAGTGCTTTGGCTCAGGGGATCATCAATTTAACGTCTTTGTCTCGTATAGTAAAGCCCGAGGTGGAGGAAGAACTTGGGAAGGAAGTACGCAATGGTGCCATAGTCATGGCCCTTAAGCGATTATCGGATGATTTGGAATTCCGCGCTACCCACAGGATCGTGAAAGTGCTCAAGAATATTGGGGAGATTACCGTTCGCTCTTCCCTAACGGACTTTACCTTCTTACTGTCTAACTCCATCCTGGAAAACCAGAGTCTTTTGCTCAAAGAAGTTAACCGGAATAAGGACGTTTTCTACACCTCTTCCAGGGGGGTAAATGAACTCAATATTGTAGTCAGCAGTACCCTGGATCCTGTTGTAGAGCAACTGTTTAACGGGGAGACTTGCACCCAAAAATCGACCAATTTGTCTTCAATTACCGTGAAACTTCCTGCCGAAAATGTTTCGGTCCCGGGGATATACTATTTTATCTTTCAGCGTCTGGCCTGGGAGGGTATCATACTCTATGAGGTTATCTCCACTACCAATGAATTCACGATTCTGGTAAATGACGAGCAGGTAGAAAGTGCGTTTAAAACCATAAAAGATCTGAAATCCCTGTGATTTTTAAACTTCCCTTAGGTTGCGGGGATCTCCTGTAGAAATGCCTTAAGCCCGGTCAGGGCAGCATCGATATTGTCAATCCCTTCAATAGTCAGCATCAAACGCAGTCCGCTTCTCGTTTCCTTTTCCTTAATCCGGAAGGCATCCGGGTGTGTTTGGGCATACTGTAACACCTGCGTAAAAACCGGACTTTGGTAATAGGCCGATTGTTGGTCGGAAACAAAATACCCCAGTAATTTCCCTTTTTTCATAACAATTTTTTCAAGGCCCAGCTCTTGTGCAGTCCATTTGATCCGAACAGAATTCAGGAGATCAATGGCCGGTTTCGGCAAGGGACCAAATCTATCCACCAACTGCTTCTCGAATTGTTCCAGGGAGGATTCATCCCTGATTTCGTTTAATTGTGTATACAAACTGAGGCGTTCAGAAATATTATTAACGTAAGTGTCGGGGAATAGTAGTTCGAAGTCACTGTCCAGTTGTGCCTCTTTGACATAAATCCCTTCCGGTATGGAATCTTCATAGAGGTCTTTGAATTCTTCTTCCTTCAGTTCTTCGATTGCTTCGGAAAGGATCTTTTGATAGGTTTCAAATCCAATTTCGTTGATAAAACCGCTTTGCTCTCCCCCAAGAAGGTCACCGGCCCCTCGTATTTCCAGGTCTTTCATGGCGATATGGAAGCCACTGCCCAGTGCCGTAAACTGTTCCAGTGCCTCTATGCGCTTCCGGGCTTCGGGGGTCATCATATCATAAGGGGGTGTAATCAGATAACA
>JABDRK010000005.1 GCA_013041785.1 Eudoraea sp. | reverse complement strand
TTTCAACACTTCATGAAGGACTGCGCTCCATTCTGAGACCGTAGAATCCATTTCACAACCGGGATTAACGGGTGCATCCACCTTCCCGACTTCCTTTCGTTTATTGACCATGATTTTGTGGAGTAATTCCTCCGGACTAAAGGGTTTTAAGAGGTAATCATTGATTTTATACTGATCACAAGCCACCTTATCCTCTGCTGTAAAATCAGCGGTTAAGGCTATAATGGGTATTGAATTAATGCTATTGCTGCTGTGTTTCCTTATTCGTTGTGTGACCTCAAATCCATTGAGCAGCGGCATTTTCAGATCCATCAGGACCAGGTCGATATTCTTGGTCTCCAAAAGCTTGAGCCCATAGGGAGCATTCTCCGTGATATATGGGGTGCATCCCCATGATTTCAACCGCTGCTCTATGAGTTTTTGGTTCATCTCGTTGTCCTCAAAGACTAGGACGTGCATTCCCCGGATCTTATCAGGAGATAAGGTCAATCCCGTATCCGCTACAATGGCATGTGGTTTTCCCAAACGGTATGGCAAGGTGAACGTAAATGTTGTGCCTTCCCCCATACGACTACGTACCCGAATATCTCCATTGAGTTTCTGGATGATTTGTTTTACAATGTTCAAACCGAGTCCGGTACCCCCGTACTTGGAAAAGGTATGTTGCTTGGCTTGTCGGAATGAAGTAAAAATATGTTCCAGGTCCTGCTCCGGGATGCCAATACCCGTATCTGCAACTGTAAAACGAAGCACTACCTCTTCCTGCCTTTTTTGTACACACTGCACATTGAGGTGAATACTCCCTTTTTCTACAAATTTGACCGAGTTCCCCAGCAGGTTGAGTAAAACTTGCGAGAGTTTGGAAGGATCCCCCAACAATTCTGCGGGGATATCAGGGTCCAGAACTACCTTGAGCTTTACTTCTTTGCTCAACATCAAGGTTTTACACAGGTACACCACATCCTGGACAATACTGAAAAAATTAAAGTCGACCTCTTCAAACAGCTCAAGGCCGGCTGATAATTTGGAATACTCCAGCAATTGGTTAATGATATCCATCAAGGCCTTTGAAGCCGACATAATAGCGTTTACCTGATAGCGCTGCTCCTCCGTTAGTTCACTCTCCCTGAGTAGATCAGTAAAGCCGATGATCCCACTCAAAGGGGTTCTGATTTCGTGGCTCACGGTGGCTATGAGCATTTCTTCAGCACGGTCTGGGCATGCCCTTACCTCCTGGTCGTGGACGACTGAAGTCTTGTTTTCCGTGGAGGACGGGTCCTCCCAAAGCCTGCCTTCCAACTGTGTTTTAAAGGTTTCGAATGATTTCTTTAGTCGGGAAGCCTCAGTTGCTGTGAGCTCTTCAAACGAGAAGTCATCCAGGTAGGCTTCTATATCAGAAAGTTTCGATAGTAATTTTTTTGAATTCAATGCGCGTTGATTTGGGTTTTTGGTTGTTGTTTCGTTAAGGATCTGGGCCACGGTTGAAGATTCCTTGCGCGCGCGGACCTCTAATTCGATTAAAACTCCCTATTTCTCGCAGGGTGGACAACTAAATGTTATCTACCCTATGTTTTCTGTTGTCAAAATGCTTTATTTGTAGGTCTAAATTTGTCCAAATGAAGTATTTCATCCTGTTTTTATGCATTACAACCCTATTTTCCTGTGCGGAGTCGAAAAAAGAAGCAGTATCTCTTGAGGAGAAAGCACGTCAAATCCACAAGGCGGTAATCACCATAGATACGCATGACGATATCAACGTAAAGAACTTTACAGACAGCATCAATTATACCCAGAACCTGGATACCCAGGTGAACCTGCCCAAGATGCAGGAAGGCGGGTTAGATGTGGCCTGGTTTATTGTCTACACCGGACAGGATTCCCTAGTGCCTTCGGCTTACGCCAGGGCAAGTGAAAATGCCATGTCCAAATTCGATGCCATCCATCGGCTATGTGAGGATATTGCACCAGACCAGATTGAATTGGCGCTGACTTCAGATGATGTCAGGCGCATTTGGAAGTCTGGTAAGCAGGTAGCCATGATTGGGGTGGAAAACGCCTACCCCATCGGAGAGGATATGTCGCTCTTTTCAACCTACCATGAATTGGGTGCACGATACATCTCGCTCGCCCATAATGGACATAGCCAGTTTAGCGATTCCAACACCGGAGAACGAGATAGTATATGGTTACATAATGGTTTAAGTGAATTAGGCAAAGAAGCTGTAAAAGAGATGAATAGATTGGGTATAATGATCGATGTGTCACACCCGTCCAAGGAATCTATTATGCAAACTATTGCCCTCTCCAAAGCCCCCATTATTGCCTCCCATTCTTCAGCCCGGGCCTTGTGCAATCACAGCCGGAATCTGGATGATGAACAGCTCCTGGCCATAAAAGAAAATGGCGGGGTGGTACAGGCCGTTGCCCTGGACGCCTATGTAAGCAAAGAAAAGAGCGAATCCCGCAGGGCGTATATGCGTGATATCTACAAGGAAGCAGCCGAATCCCTGGGAGGAGCTTGGTATGAATGGTCTGAATTCCGAAGCCTTAGCAAAGAGCAGCAGGATAAATTTTTAGAAAGCTATCCAAAAATTATTGCGTTGGGAAAGGAAATGGTCACCAATCGAACCGACGTCCCCCCTGCTGTGAATGTAGCTGATTTCGTTGACCATATCGACTATATGGTGGAGCTAATTGGCATTGATCATGTAGGGATTAGT
>JABDRK010000038.1 GCA_013041785.1 Eudoraea sp. | reverse complement strand
GACTTATCCACCAGGATATCCCCGAAATCGTTTTTGTAGTCAAATTTAAAATCGTATTGATTGAATCCCAGATAATACCCCCAATTGAGAAACGCCATGTCTTCATTTTGAAGGTTCAGAATGGGTTTTTCATTAAACTGGGCATTACCCACTGAAAAGCTGAGCAAAAAGGCGGCAAAGATGTATTTAAGTGGTTTCATCAAGAATGTGCGATTACCAGCCCGTGTAGGTGCCTCCATTTGCATTGCCTTTCACTTCCCATAATACCGGCGGTTTAAACAATTACTTGGTTGCGACGTATATAGACGCCACACCAAAGGTTTGTGGCTTGCATTCAATACCTATAAACCCGATTTCCTTCAAAATATTGTTGAAGGCTTCACCATAGGGAAATGAAGCTGCCGATTCGGAAAGATAACGGTAGGCCGACCGGTCCCGTGAGAATATCCGACCAATTACAGGAAGCAGGTAACGGGAATAAAAATAGTACCCTTGTTTAAAGGGAAAACGGGCAGGTACAGAGGTCTCCAACACCACCAGTGTACCGCCTGGTCTAAGCACGCGATATATCTCAGATAAGCCCTGTTTTAAATTTTCAAAATTTCGGACTCCAAAAGCCACGGTTGCTGCATCGAAAGAGGCTTCTTCAAAAGCCAGTTGTTCACTGTCTCCTATAACCATTTCTATGATCTGATCCAGTTGCAGGGCGTTTACTTTTTGCTTTCCAATGTCCAGCATTCCCGGGGAGATATCCAGGCCCACAATTTTTTCTGCCCCCGTTTGTTTAAGAGCGATGGCAAGGTCTCCGGTTCCAGTGGCGATATCGAGGATGCGCTTCGGCTTACGGGGTGTCAGCATAGAGACAACGCGTTTTCTCCAACGGATATCCGTACCAAAGGATATTACCCGGTTGAGCCGGTCGTACTCCCCGGAAATAGTGTCAAACATCCGGGTGACCTGCTTTTTCTTTCCTTCCGATGAATCCTTATACGGGGTAACCTTCTGTGCCATCTCGCATATTTCGCGCAAAGATAATGATGTAAATGTCAAGTAACCCGACTGTTCGATGAATATTCTGTAGCCATGTCTATATATTCCCGGGAGCTCCCTACCTCGTGAAAAGAAATTTGTGTAATTTTGCGCGGTATAACTTTCATAAAATGAGCTGTAAAAGCTTTGGTCCCACTGGCTTAATGCAAACTGACATCGGCAAGGGGCTTGTACAACAAGGAATTTATTAGATGAAGATAATTATTGCCGGGGCAGGTGAGGTAGGCTTTCATTTGGCAAAACTCTTATCATACGAGTCTCAGGACATCACCCTTATCGATACAGACAAAGAGAATCTGATTTACGCGGATAACCATTTGGATATTCGGGTTTTGAAGGGCGATGCCACATCCATATCCGTTTTAAAGGAAGCCCGTGTGGAATCTTCCGATCTGGTAATAGGGGTAACCTCTTCTGAAACAACAAATATCACCCTCTGTATGCTTGCCAAACAGCTTGGGAGCAAGCGTACCATAGCCCGTATTTCCAACACGGAATTCGTTGACAACCGCGAAGTGATTAAATTCTCTGATTTGGGGATTGATGAATTGATATCGCCAGAGGAATTGGCAGCCTCAGAAATTCAACTACTACTGGACCAATCGGCCTTTAACGATACCTATGAATTTGAGAATGGCGCCTTGTTCATGGTAGGGGTTTCCCTGCCAAGTTCTGCTCCTTTTGTGGGTAAAACCGTAAAACAGGCTGCAGAAATCTTTTCAGAACTCCATTTTATGCCCATTGTATTGCGGCGTAGTGGCACCCAATTTACCCTGATTCCCAGGGGAGATACCAAGTTTGATAAAGGAGACCAGGTATATTTTGTCACCGATAAAATCGGGGTGGATGAGCTCTATAAACTCACGGGCAAAAAGAAGGAGGATATTAAGAATGTAATGATCCTGGGCGGGAGTAAGGTAGGCTATAAAGCCGCACGTGACCTTTGCAGCAAAAGGTTTAATGTGAAACTCATTGAACAGAATAAGGAAAAAGCCTTTGAACTGGCGGAGGACCTTCCCAATGCCCTTGTAATCAATGGAGATGGGCGCAATGTAGAATTGCTGGAAGAAGAAAGCCTGGATTCCATGGATGCCTTTATCGCCGTTACCGGTAATTCAGAGACCAATATTATGTCCTGTTTGGTGGCTAGATCCAAACACATTAAAAAAACCATAGCCCTTGTTGAGAATATGGACTACTTCCAATTGTCACAGTCCATAGGTATCGATACGCTGATCAACAAGAAGTTACTAGCGGCTAATAACATATTCCGCTATGTTCGCCGGGGTGAGGTCGTAGCCCTTACCCGATTAAACAACCTGAATGCAGAGATCCTGGAGTTTGAGGTAAAACCTACATCTCAGGTCAATGGAAAAATGATCAAGCAATTGAATTTCCCGGGAACAGCGACTATCGGTGGTGTAATTAGGGATGGAAAAGGACTTATAGCCCTGGGGGATTTTAGAATTATCGAAGGTGATCGGGTCGTAGTTTGCTGCCTCCCCAAAGCAATCCACAAGATCGAAAAGATGTTCTTTTAATGCACTTGAATTTCAAAATCATAAGCCACCTCATGGGCCTGTTGCTCTTGTGTAACGGGGGGTTCATGTTGTTGGCGGCCCTGGTAAGCGGACTTTATCAGGACGGGGTTACCCAGGAGATCACCCTCTCTGCTATCCTTACCCTGTTGATTGGTATTGTGGCCATGTTTTTTACCCGGGGGCATAAAAAGGAAGTTAAACGAAAAGAAGGCTATTTGATCGTTACCCTGGGCTGGCTGGTAATGTCAGTTTCCGGGATTTTACCGTATTACCTGTCCGGGGCCATCCCGAATATTACCGACGCATTTTTTGAAACCATTTCCGGTTATACCACAACAGGGGCCTCTATTTTAAATGATATAGAGCGCCTGCCCAGGGGTATTATTTTCTGGCGAAGCCTCACGCACTGGATCGGAGGGATGGGGATTATTGTATTGGCGATAGCTATACTGCCATTATTGGGAATAGGAGGGATGCAGCTGTTCGCGGCCGAAGCTCCCGGGCCCAATGCCGATAAATTACACCCCCGGATTACGGATACAGCAAAACGGCTTTGGCTGATCTATGTGGGGTACACAGCTGCTGAAACAATCCTGTTGCAACTGGCGGGAATGACTTTCTTTGATGCCATTAACCACGCCATGGCGACACTTTCCACGGGCGGATTTTCAACCAGGAATGCAAGTCTGGCCTACTGGAACGACCAACCACTGATCCAGTACATTGTTATCCTGTTTATGTTTTTGGCAGGCGGTAATTTTGTCTTGAGTTACTTTGCATTCAAAGGCAAGGTGCAAAGGGTATTACGTGATGAGGAGTTTAAGTACTACGGTATTTTCATAGTACTGTTTGTTATTGTGGCAGCAGTGGTGGTCTATACCCGGGCCAATGTACAGCCGGGGGAAATGTTCCCCATGGTTCTGGGAGAAGGGGAAAGCGCCTTCAGGCATGCCCTCTTCCAGGTAGTTGCAGTTATTACCACCACGGGATTTGTTACAGCCGATTTTACAGCCTGGACCCCTTTTCTAACCGTCTTCTTTTTTGGACTCATGTTTTCCGGGGGTTCAGCAGGAAGTACGGCAGGAGGGATCAAGATTATGAGGCATATATTAATCATTAAGAATGGGCTTCTGGAGTTTAAAAGGACCCTGCATCCCAACGCCATTATCCCGGTGCGTTTTAATCAAAAAACCGTTACAGAACATATTGTCTACAACATCATTGGCTTTTTCGTTTTATATATGCTGCTCTTTTTAATAGGAGCCTCGGTTTTGGGGATGTTGGGCCTTGATTTTGTCTCTGCAATCGGAGGGGCGGCTTCCTCTCTGGGCAATGTTGGTCCTGCCTTTGGTAGCCTTAACCCGCTTAGCAATTTCAGCGGTTTACCTGTGTTGGGTAAATGGTGGTGCGCTTTCCTGATGTTGGCAGGTCGACTCGAACTGTTTACTGTGCTAATCCTGTTTACACCCTATTTCTGGAAGCGTACCTGATGGAATGGCTTAGGCCAGTGCTGATTTAATA
>JABDRK010000033.1 GCA_013041785.1 Eudoraea sp. | reverse complement strand
CCGAATATGGCAGAAACATCGGGATTTTTTAACACCCCCTCTTTAACCATTAACAGGGCTCCCCCTTCTTCTCCGGGTGGGGGGCCTTCTTCAGCAGGCTGAAATATGAACTTAACGGTACCCCGGATCTTATCCTTGTTTTTGGCAAGAACTTCGGCAGCCCCCATAAGAATAGCCGTATGGGTATCGTGCCCGCAGGCATGCATCACCCCGACCTTTTCCCCCAGGAATTCCGAGGTGACGGTTGATTTGAAAGGCAGGTCATTCCGTTCCATAACTGGCAGAGCATCTATATCCGCACGTAACCCAACTACCTTTCCGGGAAGGTCGCCTTTAAGAATACCGACAACCCCAGTGTGTGCAACCCCCGTCTGCACTTCCATTCCCAGGGATTTAAGATGTTTCGCAATTTTTTCGGCAGTTTTAAATTCCCGATTGGACAATTCCGGATTTTGGTGAATATCCCGCCTCCAGGTAATCACTTTATCTTCAATCGCTTCATAGTCTTTACTCAGTTGGTATTCCTGCCCATACAGGGTACAGTTACCTAGCAAAATTGCCAATAAGAAAATCTTCTTCATGAGTGTTTAATTAAAATTTAATTAATCTATAGCCCGCATCCTGTAAAGAAATAAGGGCAGTCATGGCAGACAGTGCCAATTGTACGCCTTCAAGGGTTTGCTCTTTGGGAATATCCCGTGCGATTGAGGATTGTCCGCAGAAAATCACGCTTACTCCTGAATCCATAAGCTCCTTTATCAGATCCGTATTCGGATTGGGTGTGCCATAACGCGTTTCATAGGGGACATCCATTAATATATCTTTGGATGCTTTGTTGTGCACCACCATAACCGCTTGAATATTCGCCTTGGGGACTCCTTGTTGCGCGTGCATATTAAGATACCGCGCTACGGTTTCAATGCTGGGATTCAGTTGTCCGGGAGACTCAGGGCTGTCCATGATATCGAATACAGCCTTGTAGACCTTGTCAGTAGCTGTGGGGAAATCTGCATTTTCAATAGCCCATACAGCTCCGGCACTACTAATGACCGGACCGGTTTTTTTCTCCTGTGCACAAACGAAAGCAATGGAAAAAAACAAGGCAATAATGAAGAGTATGGGTTTATTCATATGCATAGCTAAAGTTCCTGGCCCTAAATATATTTAAATTGTGCTTATGGGTAACGGGATGTTTATAATATTTCCCGGAGCTCTTTTTCCAGACCTGAAATATGGCTAACTTCACCCTCCAAAAATACCAGGTAATTTGAAATCGTTTTTGGAGGAGTTGAATGAGGCACAGCGAGCCCCCGTACTACATAAGGAAGGGCCTTTGATGGTTATTGCAGGTGCAGGATCCGGAAAAACACGGGTATTGACCTATCGCATTGCACACCTGATGAATCAGGGTGTGGACCCCTTCAACATCCTGGCCTTAACTTTTACCAACAAAGCTGCCCGGGAAATGAAAAGTCGGATCGAGCAGCTCGTTGGCGGATCCGAGGCCAAAAACCTCTGGATGGGAACCTTCCACTCGGTCTTTGCCCGTTTACTTCGATTTGACGGTCAAAAATTAGGATTTCCCAGCAATTTCTCGATTTATGACACCCAGGATTCCCAGCGCCTGATTGCCTCGATTATCAAGGAAATGGGACTGGACAAAGATGTTTATAAGTACAAGCAGGTTCAGAATCGTATTTCTGCTTATAAGAACAGCCTGATTACCGTAAAAGCCTATTTTCAGAATCCGGAACTCATGGAAGCCGATGCCATGGCCAGGCGACCCAGGCTGGGTGAGATCTACCAGAATTATGTGGATCGCTGCTTCAAGGCTGGCGCTATGGATTTTGATGATCTGCTGTTGCGTACCAACGAATTGCTAAGCAGGTTTCCTGAAGTGCTCATGAAGTATCAGGATCGCTTCCGGTATATCCTCGTTGATGAGTACCAGGATACCAATCATTCCCAATACCTTATTGTAAAAGCCCTTGCCGATCGCTATCAGAATATTTGTGTGGTGGGCGACGATGCCCAGAGTATATATTCCTTCCGCGGGGCGAATATTTCCAATATTCTCAACTTCCAGAGGGATTATGACGATGCCGCGGCATACCGTCTGGAACAGAATTATCGTTCGACCCAGAACATTGTCAATGCTGCCAATTCCATCATTGCCAATAATAAGGACCAGCTGAAGAAAAAGGTGTGGACAGCTAATGAGCAGGGACCGAGGATTAAGTTGCACCGCAGCCCCACGGATGCAGAAGAAGGTCGTTATGTAGCCGGATCTATTTTTGAAAATAAGATGCAACATCAGTTGCCAAACTCTGATTTCGCAATTCTATACCGAACCAATTCCCAGTCGCGTGCTTTCGAAGATGCGCTTAGAAAAAGGGATATTCCTTACCGCATTTATGGAGGCTTGTCTTTTTATCAGCGCAAGGAGATCAAAGACCTGCTTTCCTACCTGCGATTGGTTATTAATTCTAAAGATGAGGAGGCCCTAAAGCGGGTGATTAATTTTCCTGCAAGGGGTATTGGCCAAACCACTGTAGACAAACTAACTGTTGCGGCAAACCATTATGAGCGCTCGGTGTTTGAAGTGATGGAAAACCTGGATAAAATTCCATTAAAAATCAATGCCGGGACAAAGGGCAAACTGGAGAATTTTGTCAATATGATTAAAAGTTTCCAGATCCTCAATCGGGAAGCCGATGCCTTTACGCTTGCAGAGCATGTGGCCAAAAAATCCGGGATACTGATGGAATTCAAAAAAGACGGGACCCCTGAAGGGATTGCCCGTATGGAGAATATTGAGGAGTTGCTCAACGGGATTCAGGATTTTGTGGAAGGCCAGAAAGAATTGGCCGATGCCAAAGGAGACCTGACCGAATTTCTCGAGGATGTTGCTCTGGCCACGGACCTGGATAATGAAAAAGGAGACCCAAACAGGGTGGCACTTATGACTATACACCTTGCCAAAGGGCTGGAATTTCCCTATGTCTACATTGTGGGCCTGGAAGAAGATTTGTTTCCATCGGCCATGAGTATGAACACCCGAAGTGAACTGGAGGAGGAAAGGCGCTTGTTTTATGTGGCTTTAACGCGGGCGGAAAAACAGGCTTACCTCACCTACACGCAAAACCGCTATCGTTGGGGAAAACTGATAGATGCCGAACCCAGTCGGTTTATAGA
>JABDRK010000016.1 GCA_013041785.1 Eudoraea sp. | reverse complement strand
CAATATCAATTATATACAGGAAGTGGTGCCCTGGTTTAATGGTAAGCTCAAACTGATACTAAATAACGGTGCCGAAATAGAAATATCCAGAAGGCAATCCTATATTTTTAAAGACAAGCTCAGTTTTTAAAACGATCTGAGCAGACCCCCGTCAAGCGGAATGCTGCTGCCGGTAAGGTAGGCCGCCTTGTCTGAAGCAAGAAAGGCAACCAGAGCACCGTATTCCTCTGGCTTGCCAATTCGTTTCATAGGAACCTGGGCTTCCATATTGGCCCTGACTTCCTCAGGCTTTATCCCAAGCTGCTCAGCTTTCTTGATATTCAGTTCGGAAATTCGTTCGGTATCGAAATATCCGGTTAAGATATTATTTACGGTTACCTGATGTGCTGCCACATCCCCGGCAAGCGTTTTGGCCCAGGTGACCACGGAAGCCCGTATGGTATTGGAGAGCGCCAGATAGGAGAGGGGTTCCCTTACCGATACAGAGGCTACATTGATAATGCGTCCCCAACGTTGGGCAAGCATATGTTTCAGAGCGAGTTGGGTGGTATACACAACCGATTTAAATAAGGTGTCAAATGCTTCCTGATAGTCTTCAATGGATAATTCCAGACTTCCTGCAGCTTTCGGTCCCTGGGTATTGTTGATCAGGATATCCACAGTATGCTCCTCGAAATACTGCGCTATCTTCTCCTTATAAACTTCAAAATCAGTAAAGTCAACTACCAGGAATTCATGTTGCTGTCCCAGGTCTGTTGGCAGTTCGGACACTTCTTTTTTGAGTCGGGCTTCATTTCTGGCCATCAGCGTAACCGATGCACCGCTTGCAGCCAATTGTCTGGCCACCGCCCGACCGATACCCCGGCTACTGCCCCCAACCAGGGCTTTTTTTCCTTTCAGTGAGATTAGCATAGTCTATTTATATTCCTCACGAACCGGACTAAAAACATCCATAAGCTTGCAAGGGGTTAAGGCCTTTCCTCCATGTTCCGTATCCGGCGGGATAACCACTAGTTCCCCGGGTCCGTATATGCGTTTGACATCTCCCACGGTAAATTGAAACTGCCCTTCCAGCACTTGCATTACCTGTTCATTGCTATGTGCGTGCATAGGAACCTCTGCACCTTCTTCCACCTCCCAAAAGGCCAGGCTAAGATGCTGGGCATGAATTAACTTACCGTGGTACCCCGGAATGATTTCCCGGGAATTGATTTCTGCTAGTTTATAATCCATGGTTATGAGTCTTACTTTTTTCCAAATCAACAAAAGGTTGTAGCAATACGAATATAACAAGAATCAGCCCTGTAGAGAAGGTTTGTTAGCCCCTTTTCTCTTCCTATCTTTGCTCTGAAATACAGCGGATATGCGGATACATTTTATTGCCATTGGGGGCAGTGCCATGCACAACCTGGCCCTGGCCTTGCAGGATAAAGGTTACCAGGTATCGGGGAGTGATGATGTCATCTTTGAGCCTTCAAAAAGTAGATTGGAAGCGGCTGGTTTGCTGCCAAATGAAATGGGCTGGTTCCCGGAAAATATCACGAGTGACCTCGATGCAGTTGTTGTGGGGATGCACGCAAAAGCCGATAATCCGGAATTGGAAAGGGCTACTGCACTCAAACTAAAAGTATACAGCTATCCGGAATTCCTGTTTGAGCAGTCCCGGTTCAAAACACGGGTGGTGATTGGAGGCAGTCACGGGAAAACCACCATTACGTCCATGGTGCTGCATGTAATGCACTACTACGACCGGGCTGTAGACTATATGGTGGGGGCCCAACTCGAAGGATTTGACCGTATGGTTCACCTTACCGAAGAGAACGATTTTATTGTTTTGGAAGGGGATGAATATCTGTCTTCACCCATTGATCCCCGACCCAAATTCCACCTGTATCAGCCCAACATCGCCTTGATAAGTGGTATTGCCTGGGACCATATCAATGTATTCCCCACATTTGAGAATTATGTGGAACAATTTGAAATTTTTATTAAAAGTATTGTGGATGGGGGAAGTCTTACCTATAATCAGGAAGACCATGTGGTAAAAGAACTGGTAGAAGCCAGTGACAATCCCATAAGGAAGTTTCCCTACAGCACACCTGACTATTTCGTGGAAAACGGTAAAACTTTCCTGGAAACTCCGGAAGGCCCGATGCCTATAGCAGTCTTTGGAAAACATAATCTCAACAACCTGGCGGGAGCTAAATGGATCTGCCAGCAAATGGGAGTGGATGAAGCTGATTTCTACGAGGCAATTGCGTCGTTCATGGGGGCAGCCAAGAGACTGGAATTATTGGCACAGGGACCTAATGGCATGGTATTTAAAGATTTTGCCCATGCGCCCAGCAAGGTAAAGGCCACAACTCAGGCGGTAAAGGAGCAATACCCGGATCATAAGCTATTTGCTTGTCTTGAGTTACATACCTATAGCAGCTTGAACGCCGACTTTCTCCAGGAATATCGCGGTACCCTCGACAAAGCAGATACTGCTGTAGTGTTCTATTCACCAGAGGCCGTTGCTATAAAGCAGCTGGATCCTATGAGTGAGCAAGATATTGCTAATGCCTTTGACAGGGAAGACCTTAATGTATTTACCAATGCCCAGGATTTCCAGTCCTTCTTACTGAAACAGGATCTGAAGTCGGGCATACTGCTGCTCATGAGTTCGGGCAATTATGGGGGCCTCGATCTGGAAAAAATTAAAGGAATCTACGCATAACCATCGGTAATCCGGTTTAGGCAGAATCAAACTCCGAATTGCCGTAAATGGTGGTCCAGGTGTTTGTATTCCAGCTTTCCCCATTGTTCCGGGGTAAATTCCCCAAAAATGGGATGGGGATTCCAGTTTGTCCTTTCCTTTAACCTATGAAGTTCCTCAACCATTTCCCGTAAGGTATTCATCTCTTGCTTAAAGTCTTTTTCTTCCCGGGCTTTGGCCACGGGTATGGTTGGCAGGTTTTTTCTCCAGGGTTTATCACTGTAAAGGGATTTTTTGAAGAGCAACCGGATAAGCGGATTGGATTTTTTATTTGATTTCTTGTTTTTTATAGCCAGTCTGATGGGCATTTGACAATGCCATAGCATTTGAGCCACAGACATTTTACCCCATTGCCTTTCCGAATCAGGCGTAAGTCTTTCCAAGCGCTTCAGGACTTCCTGATAGGTTTTTTCGTCAAAAATAGATTTCATAGGAATATAATAAGTACATCATGAAAATTACAATAAAATTCCAATTCTTCCGGATTAGGGGATATAGATGAACAGGCAGCATTCTTCTTTATCTATAAGGGATTGGGCAGTTGAGGATAAGCCCAGGGAGAAATTGATTTGCCAGGGATGCGCTGCACTTACGGATGCAGAATTGCTGGCAATACTGATTGGTTCCGGGAGCAGGGAACATACAGCCCTTTCCCTGGCTAAGCTTATTCTGGCCGCCGCTGACCA
>JABDRK010000389.1 GCA_013041785.1 Eudoraea sp. | reverse complement strand
CCTGGTCATAGTTGATTTTACCTCCGAGGTTGGAAAGATTAAATCCTCCACGCCATCTACCGCTGAAACTACTGTAGGCAATTTCACGGGATCGGAAATAACCGGCCACATCCACTGCAAAAGAGCTCGCTGCCTGGGAATCCACATCCCCATTTTCCGGAAGTTTCAGGTTAGAACTGATAAAACGCCCTCCCACGGCCATGGAAAATGTCGGGCTCAGTTTTAAGGAATATGAACCGTCAATTGCCAATTCGTTGGGTTTGGCAAGCGTCCCGGGGTCATTGGCAAATTGCCGCAGTTCGATTTCACCCAGCGTAAAATACCTCAAACTGAAGGCAAAGGCACTTTGGTCGTTTATTTTATTGTAGAAATTTCCACCCAGTAGGGAAATATCCGTAATGATACTTTCCAAATATGGGGTATAGCTTACCCCTATTCCCATTTTGCGTTCTGCAAAAGCAAACTTTGCCGGGTTCCATTGCTGGCTAAAGGCGTCTACCGAAGTTGCGACCCCCATATCTCCCATCCCTGCAGCTCTTGCATCGGCTGCAATGGTTAAGAAAGGTACCGCGGTGGTAATAACTCTGTTCTCCTGCGCTTTTCCAATAAACGCAAGCATAGTCAGAATTATTAACGGAAATTTTTTCATCCAATTCATATACATTATTTATAGATCTATTATTAAGGTATATCCCAACAGAACGGGAATATATCCTTTCTATTGTTAGAAGTTAACGGCCATTTGGGCAATATCTTATACAAAACAGGAAGAAAAATGCAATTTTACAGACCAGGAAGGTATCCTGTCGGCTAAAATAAACTGTGCTTAGGGTTTAATTGAGATTAACGCCCAATGGTGCTATGTTTAACACCATGCTCCAGGGGTATCTGATACCTGTTATACTATTCTTGAGCAAACTCCGTTATCATTTTGTTCGAAAGTCCCGAAAAACATAGCCGAACATCGGCCATAAAAAAAATTGGGGCTGTAAAATATTATGAGCAAATGCTCGTTCTATAAGCCAAAAGCGACACTTAATTTAACGAAAACCACAAACCGCATGTGCCGGTTTGACCATGCAAAGTCCTAAATACAGATGAAAAAACAATTGACCAGGGTTTTTCTTTCTTTAACCGTTATTGCGGGAGCCCTAAGCTTAAACAGCTGTAAAAAGTCCTCCTCCTCAGGATCCAAGAATGTTTCTCGGGCCACGGGATGGAAGATAAATGCAAAAGAAGGAGGATTCCAGTATAATTCAGATTACAAGGAACAGGAAACATCTCCAGGTCTTGTATTTGTTGAAGGGGGTACCTTTACCAAAGGAAAAGTACAGGACGATGTAATGCACGAATGGAACAACACACCAACAACGCAGCACGTCCAGTCCTTCTATATGGATGAAACCGAGGTAACCAATGTGATGTACATGGAGTATCTGGATTACCTCAAAGCGGTTTATCCCCCTGAAAATCCCAAATACGCAAATATTTACAAAGGAGCCCTGCCAGATACCCTGGTATGGAGAAACCGATTGGGCTTCAATGAAACCATGACCAATAACTACCTCAGGCATCCTGCCTATGGGGAATATCCCGTAGTTGGAGTTAATTGGGTGCAGGCTGTAGAATTCTCAGAATGGAGAACAGACCGGGTCAATGAGATCTTGTTGGAGCGGGAAGGTTATCTTTCCTCTGATGCCAAATACAAGGCTTTAAGCGGAGAGACCAGCGGTACTTTTAGTACAGAGACCTATATAAATAGTCCATCATCCATTTATGGGGGACAAATAGACTCCCTGCAGGGTAAGCAAAAACGCGATTCTACGAATGTTTTTGCCAAAAGGAATACAGGACTTTTTGCTCCTGAATACCGTCTCCCCACAGAAACAGAGTGGGAATACGCTGCACAGGCGCTGATCGGAACACGTGAGTACAACAACTACCGCGGTAGGAAAAAATATCCATGGGAAGGTGATTACACCCGTAATGGACAACGCGTGGGACGCGGTGATCAGCTTGCCAACTTTAAGCAAGGCAAAGGTGATTACGGCGGGATAGCCGGATGGTCTGATGACGGTGCGGATATCACAGCAGAAGTGAAGTCTTACAAACCTAATGACCATGGTTTATACGATATGGCTGGTAATGTGGCCGAATGGGTAGCAGATGTTTACCGACCCATTGTAGACGATGAAATCAGCGATTTCAATTACTACCGTGGAAACATTTACATGAAAACGGCTATAGATAAGGATGGGAAAGTCAAGATTTTAGAAGACGCCATCGTTTATGATACGCTGCCTACTGGTAAAGTAGTTGCCGTGAATCTTCCCGGAGAGATCAAAATGGTACCGGTTGATGAGGAAGAAACCTATCTGAGAACAAACTTCTCGGATAGTGATAACCGATCCTACAGGGATGGAGACCCAGGATCTTCCAGGTTCTACAGCCGATTCAGCGACGAAGATGACGATCAAAGGGCCATGTATAATTCACCCGAGCATAAAGTAGAACGCGATTCTACGGGTAAATTGATCCGTCAATACGATAAAGATAACAATCGTACTACATTAATAAATGATGAAGTGCGAGTATATAAGGGAGGTTCCTGGAGAGACCGTGCCTATTGGCTGGACCCTGCCCAAAGACGATACCTGCCTCAATACATGGCTACTGACTATATCGGATTCCGATGTGCCATGTCCAGAGTTGGATCCAAATCTAAAACCAAGAACAAAACCGTTCGAGGAAAGAAAGCTAGGTAATATTTTAAGCAAAGTGTTATTGAGCCCTGACGCCACATGTGTCAGGGCTTTTTTTTATCTTTGAACCATGACCATTGAGGCGTTGCACACCCTGTTTCTGGAAACCCCAAAAGCATGCACGGATACCCGAAATATTGAAGGTCCGTGTATTTTTTTTGCCCTAAAGGGCGATAATTTTAACGGCAACAAATTTGCCTTATCAGCGCTGGAAAAAGGAGCTGCCTATGCAGTTGTAGACGAGCCGGAAATAGCCAGAGACAGGCGTTTTATACTGGTTCCGGATGCCTTAAAAGCGCTTCAGGATCTGGCCTTATTCCATCGTAACTATTTCGGAACCAAAGTACTGGCACTAACCGGAAGTAATGGAAAAACTACCACCAAAGAGCTTATTCATGCGGTGCTCAATAAAAAATATAATACCATAGCCACTCAGGGCAACCTGAATAATCATATCGGGGTGCCGCTGACCTTACTGACCATCTCAGAAGAAACGGAAATTGCCGTCGTGGAAATGGGCGCCAATCACCAGAGGGAAATCGCCTTTCTTTGCACACTGGCAGAACCCGATTTCGGTTACATTACCAATTATGGGAAAGCCCACCTGGAAGGTTTTGGAGGTATTGAAGGGGTAATCAAGGGAAAAAGTGAAATGTATGACAACCTCATCTCCCGCGGAAAATTTGTTTTTTTCAATGCGGATGATCCCATTCAAAGCAGGAAATTAGAAGATTATCCGGATAAAGTTGGTTATAGTCAGAAGGATAAAAATCAGATGCTTATTGAATTTATCGGCGCACAACCTCATGTGAAACTCCGTGTGGATGATACATTAATCAATACACAATTGATAGGGCAATACAATTTTGGCAACTGCTGCGCCGCTATTCTCATTGGAAAATATTTTGAAGTTACTATTGGGGATATAAAAGCAGCTATTGAAAACTACCTGCCCATGAATAACCGGTCCCAGTTCCTCAGCAAAAACGGACTGGAAATTGTCCTGGATGCCTACAATGCCAACCCGAGCAGTATGCAGGTTGCGCTGGAAAACTTCGACAAGATGGAAGGGGATCACAAGATCGTTTTTCTTGGGGATATGTTTGAGTTGGGGGATGATGCCCAGATAGAACACCAGCAAATTGCTGAACTCGCTGCATCCATGAAGCTGGAACAGATCTTCCTGGTAGGAGAGCTTTTCTTTAAAACACAGAGCAGGGGAAAAAAATTCAAGGATTTTAAAGGGCTTTCAGAATACCTAAAAGCACATCCCATTGTCAAGGGGAGCCTGCTGATAAAAGCATCCCGGGGAATGGCACTGGAACGGATTCTGGACCTGCTCTGAATAGCATTTCTCAGGGACTCAATCTTAAAATGAGGATTATGCTTATGGTTTCAGAGCATTCAGGCTATCCATCTCTTTTCGAAATCGCAGGATCATAAAACTGTCTAATTCCTGCCCTATACTATCTCGCATGACCCTCCAATTGGATGCGTCCATTTTGATGGCATAATTTCTTATCTCATAAAATCTTGCCTGATTAAATCTGTTGGCTGTCCAGGCCGCCTTTGTACTTTCCTGATGCTTAAGGTCCTGGAGATAGATCCCTATTCCAAAACCGATGATAACCAGCGTAAGAATGATGATAAACTGTTTCTTGGTTTTCATGATACTCAGACTTTTCAATTCCCGACCCACCAAACTGAACTGTAGGATTTTACATCTAAATTACTATTTTATTTCACTGCCGGGAATGATATAAGATGAAATGATCATAAATGAGGATGTCCAGAACTATTTTGACCTGT
>JABDRK010000377.1 GCA_013041785.1 Eudoraea sp. | reverse complement strand
ATTTGATGGTGTCCATGAATCCAGTGTACGCGCACTTCGGTTACCACTAAAAAAGGTAGGGAAGTCTGTAAAGATCTTTTGATAATTATAAGCATCGTTACCCTGTGATCCAGAGAAAAATGCAGATATATCAAATCCTTTATAGTTGGCACTTAGATTAAGACCATAGGTGAAATCGGGATGCGGAGAACCAATATAGGTTCGATCGTCATCATTTATTGTTCCATCACCATTCACGTCTTCGTAGGTAAACCGACCAGTATCATCAAAACCGGTTACCTTACGGCCATAGTATTCAGAAATAGCACGTCCTACTTCGGTACGTGTCACGGCCCCACCTCTCAGGTCTGTCCTTCCTATCTGGAAATCGCTGATCAGGTTTTGAACCTCGTTCTTATACTTCGAAATATTGGCGTTGATCGAATAGTTAAGACCGAATGAAGTTTCATGGCTGTATCCAATAGCCAGGTCAAATCCGGTGTTTTGGATATCTCCCAGGTTCACTAATGGTGCCGAAGCATCAATTGCCGTTGTACTGATAAGGCTCAAATCACGTGTGATCAGATCCTGGGTATCTATATCAAAATATTCAAAAGATATAGAGAGATCATTATTGAACATTCCCAATTCAAATCCGAAGTTAGTTGTAACAGAGGTTTCCCATTTCAAATCCGGATTCCCCACCTGGCTCAAAATTGCTCCCGTAGAAATAGAGCTTCCGTTTAAGCTGTAATTCGCAAGGGTTTCACTCAGGTTGGAAATATTGATCGTAGGGTTACTGGTAGGTAACGTTTGATTACCCAACTGCCCGTAAGAAGCTTTCAGTTTAAGTCGGCTAATTACTCCATCTGTAGGGAAGAAATCCTCATCACTGACCAACCAGCCCGCACTAAACGATGGGAAGGTCTGGCTCTGGTTGTCACCCAGGAATCGTGAAGATTTATCATTCCTGAGGGTAACTGTTGCAAAATATTTACCCTGATAAGAGTAGTTGGCGGTACCGAATATTGAGAACAAGGTGTTGCCTCCTTCGTAGGCAAAATCCACATTGGGTGTTCCGCTACCATTACTCAACAGATAGAAATCCGGCGTTTCAAACAAATATCCATTCCGGCTAATTCCTTTTCCCTTACTGTTTTCTTCCACAGCTTCCACCCCAACCAGGGCATTGATGTTATGATCACCAATAATGGTGCTGTAATTAAGTATGTTGTTCCAGGTCCAGGAATAGTTGTTGATGTCCTGTTCAAAAAGGGTATTTGTGGATAAAGGCTCAATAAATTCAGGATCCAGTGCCTGGAACCTTCTCTGGCTAAAGTTTTCTATGTTACCACTAATGGTAGTTTTAAAACTAAGTCCCTCATAAAGTTCGGCTCGTAAATACACATCCCCGAATACACGGAAGATCTTATTGTAGTTGTCCGATCCTCTTGAAAGTAAAGCTACTGGGTTCCGTGTGTTACTCAAGCCTGGACCCCCTGAACCGGCAAAATCTCCTTCATCATCAAAAACAGGAACCAGTGGTGTAAAGCGGTAGGCCATGTTGATCGCCTCGAGCGTTCCTTCCTGCTGACGAGAAAAAGAAGCGTTTAAGTGCTCTCCTATGGTAATATATTTTCCAATTTTAAATTCAGAATTCAATCGGGTAACCCCTTGCTTAAATCCGGTATCATTAAGTACACCTTCTCGATTCAGGTAATTGGCAGACAAAAAGTATTTTCCTGTTTCGTTACCATTGGCAATGGAAAGGTCAAAATTCTGGGTTGGTGCATTTTGGGTGATTTGCTCAAACCAGTCTGTTCCATTGGGTTGCCTAACCGTAGCCGTACGGGGAGCCCGGGTAATAGGGTTATAAGAGTCCACACGGGTGTATCCCTGAACTGTACTGGGCACCACTGGACTTGCTCCATTTCCGTATTGCGGGTGCTCTACAGGGGCACCATCATTGGCAAGACTCTGAAAGATCATTTCGCCATGTTGCTGGACATTTAACAAATCTGGAATATTAGTTGCTCTGGATAGCCCTGTATAAAGATTGAAGGTTACCGTTGGCTCGGTCTGGTTATAGGAACCACTTTTGGTGGTGATAATAACAACCCCGTTGGAAGCCCTTGCCCCGTAGATGGCAGCAGCCCCATCCTTTAAGACGTTAATTTGTTCAATATCTCCGGGATTGATACTGTTCAGAATAGAAGGATTATCGGTCTGAACCCCGTCAATAATATAGAGCGGATTGGTATTGTTGCTGGTACCAAACCCACGGATTACAATTTTAGGAGAGCCCCCAGGCGTACCGGCGTTAGTTACCGTTACCCCAGTTACACGTCCTTCCAGCGCTTCTGCCGCATTGACAAGTGGAGCTTTGGTGGCTTCCGCTATATCTACAGAAGCAACAGATCCGGTAATGTCACCCCTGGTTTGGGTGGCATAACCCGTAACCACCACTTCGGAGAGGGCACTGGCCGATTCTTCTAATTGTACATTAATTGTGGACCTTCCCTGCACCGCTATTTCCTGTGTGGAAAAACCGATGTAGCTGATAACCAGAACGGCATCACCAGGGACATCAATGGTGTAATTTCCATCAAAATCAGTCTGGGTTCCGTTTGTAGTACCTTTTTGAACAATGGAAGCACCTGGTAGGGGTGCACCCAAGTTATCTGTTATGGTACCACTCACTGTATTTTGCAATACCGTGACCGGATCAATGTTGTTTTCGAAGTCAGGATTGGCAGCATATAATCCAAATCCAACCCATGTAAAAACTAAAGAAAAGGTCAAAAGCCGTTGAAAAATCTGTTTCGTTTTCAAACTTTTGAACCTTAACAAATGACATTCGTTTAGTCGAGTCATAATTGTAAAGTTTGTTAAAAAGTTAGTTAATTGATTGATTTTGAAATTTTTAGTATTAAGGATATCGCAAACGATTTCGCTTGAATTGTTAAAAAAGTCAAAAATTTTCCTAATATTAAGAAAATTGCAGCAAACAGTTTGCATTGGATGTAAGATTTTTCACGAAAAAATTGCAATCTGTTAAATATTTGCGTCTATACTTATCAATACCGTAATTAGAGGAAGTAAATAAATATTCCAACTACTTTCTATATGCAAATCAAAGAATCCTCAACATTTTATGACGCCATAATCGTAGGCTCAGGTGCGGGTGGTGGCATGTCTACAAAAATACTGGCTGATGCCGGACTCAAAGTTGCCGTGGTTGAGGCCGGACCCTTTTTTGATCCAAAAAATCCCGAACAACAGACCCAACTGAAATGGCCTTATGAATCTCCAAGGCGAGGAGCAGGCACTACCCGTGTATTTGGCGAGTTTGATATGGCCTATGGCGGATGGGAAATAGAAGGGCAACCCTATACCCACAAAAACGGCACAAAGTTCGACTG
>JABDRK010000317.1 GCA_013041785.1 Eudoraea sp. | reverse complement strand
AGGTCCTCGGGCGAGGTTTCAATCCGGGTGAGGATAGTATTCTTATATTTCTTGGCTTCATCAGCGAAGAACACAATTTGCCCGGTTGCTGCTCCGGGAGAAGCTGGTAGCCCCTGTGCAATGATATCTTCCTGATTTATAGTTTTGGTATCAAAAACGGGATGCAATAATTCATCCAGTTTATTGGGCTCCATGCGCAATAAGGTTTCTTTTTCACTTATCACACCCTCATGCATCAGGTCAATCGCAATTTTTACCATGGCGGCCCCTGTGCGTTTCCCGTTCCGGGTCTGCAAGATCCATAGTTTGCCCTGCTGTACGGTAAATTCCATATCCTGCATGTCCCGGTAATGGGCTTCAAGAGTCTTTTGATAGCCATCTAGTTCCTTAAACATTTCGGGCATGATTTCCTCAAGGGAAGGATATTCCTTAGCGCGTACTTTTTCATCAACCTGTGCTAATTTTGCCCAGCGCTTAGATCCTAACTTAGTAATTTCTAATGGAGTACGTACTCCAGCTACTACATCTTCCCCCTGAGCATTGATCAAATATTCGCCATTAAATACATTTTCTCCACTACCGGAATCACGGGTGAAGCAAACGCCTGTTGACGAATCATCTCCCATATTACCAAATACCATGGCTTGTACATTCACTGCAGTACCCCAATCGGCCGGATATCCATGTATCTTGCGATAATACAACGCCCTGGCTCCATTCCAGCTGTCGAAGACCGCTAATGCAGCACCCCAGAGCTGCTCCCAGGGATCTGATGGGAATTGCTTTCCAGTACGTTTGTTTATGATATCCTTAAAGTCATATACCAGATCCTGCAGGTCCTGAACGGTAAACTGGGTGTCCAGTTCGATATGACGTTTGTCCTTTAAGTGGTCAATTACCTCTTCGAAGGGGTCAATATCGTCCTTGGATTCCGGTTTCATTCCCATGACCACCCCGGCATACATCTGTATCAGACGCCGATATGAATCCCAGGCAAAGCGCTCATTGCCTGTCTTCTTGGCCAGGCCTAGAACAGCCTCATCATTGAGTCCAAGATTTAAAACGGTATCCATCATCCCGGGCATGGAAACCCGTGCTCCGGACCTCACAGAGAGCAATAGCGGGTTGTCTTTATCCCCCCATTTTGTACCCATCTGCATTTCAATTTCCCTGACAGCTTCAGTGACCTCTTTTTTGAGGTATTCTACTGCCTTTTCCCTGCCCAGATCGTTGTACTCCGTACATACTTCCGTAGTAATGGTAAAACCCGGGGGTACCGGGATACCTATTGAACTCATTTCAGCCAGATTTGCGCCTTTTCCCCCAAGGAGATTGCGCATGGTTCCGTTTCCGTCTGCTTTTTTGTTTCCAAATTTAAAAACACGTTTTTTTACCTGTTTTTGTGTTTTTACCTGAGATACTGTCTCCATATTAATTGTTGTTAAAGCCAATTGGCAAATCTTCCACGAAATTACCCCTACAACCGCTTGATTTACATGACAAATGTCATATTCAGATAATTTATAACGTTAGCGTAACCTAAGTTACTTTCCTGTCTCTTATCCATTGGTAAAAATGATTGCCAACGAATTAATTCAAAAAATAATACCTTTAGAATTAACCAATAACCAACCACAATTTGAGTCTATACAGGAATACCATTTTACTGTTCCTTGCCTGCTTCTTCCACGGCATTTTATTTAGTCAGCTGGTAAATATCGAATCCCGGCGGATGCAAACCGATTCCCTTCGTTTTGTGCTGAAATCTGACCTGCTTTTTAGCTATTCAGACAATGACGGGGCCTATCTGCTGCAAATTGGAAGCGGACTGGCCACCCAATGGAAAACCCCGGATTACAACGGGATTCTCTACTTTATTGGCAATGTGAACCTTGCCCGGAGCAAGGCACAGGATTTTCAGAACTCCTGGTTTTTCCATTTACGCTATAACCAGAAATTATCCAATTTTTTCCGATTGGAAGGGTTTCTGCAAAATCAGAAAAATGAATTGCTGTCAATCAACGTCCGTAACCTGGTAGGGGTGGGGGTCCGACTCAAATTAATCTCCAAACCTGGAGTGAAAATGTATTTCGGCAATTCCTATATGTACGAAATTGAAAAAAGCAATGCTTTTGACCGTCAATTTTACAACCACCGTAACAGTTCTTACCTCTCGCTTTCAGTCAGTCTTGCTGAGGGCAGGCTGGATCTCACCAACACCTTATATTATCAACCCCTTTATCGGGACTTTGGCAATTACCGGGTACTGCAACAGTTCAAAGCCGAAATACCCATCAACAAAAAACTTAAGTTTTCTGGTTTGTTCAATTACTTTTTTAACAGTATCACCCCCCAGGGAGACAGCGAGTATTCGTCCTATCTGAGCATGGGGCTGACCTTTGAAATTTAATAGTAGTTAATGCGATGTACTAAAACCCTTAAAGGTATTCCACCAATCAAGAGAATTGGGGACTTTTGGACTTATTCATGGTAATTCAACCCTTTAGGTGGGTGCTGACCACAAAAATAATCTGCGTTAAACGGATTTTCCTTAATTTCCCTTTGTGAAAAAAGGGTAAACGCATGCCTTTACCCTGTTGTGCTATGAAAATTTCACTTAATATACTTTTACTTTTTGCAATCAGTTGGGTATGGTCGTTAACAGGGCAGGAGTTACCCCCTGTAAAGAACTATGCACCTGCTGATTACCTGGCAGAAAACCAGAATTGGGCCATTTCACAATCCGGAGAAAAGCTGGTCTATGTCGCTAATAATAAAGGACTATTAGCCTTTAATGGCTCTAAATGGACCCTGTATCCTTCTCCCAATGAAACCATAATGAGATCGGTTAGGGTAGTGGACAATCGAATATATACCGGTTGCTATATGGAGTTTGGATACTGGGAGGAAGATACCCTGGGCAGGCTGCAGTATACAAGTATATCCCAAGGCATTAAATCTGATCTCCTCGAGGACGAGGAATTCTGGACCATACTGCAGGTCGATGACTATGTTCTGTTTCAATCCCTCAACCGGATTTATGCCTATAACCTTACCGATAAAACCGTTGCTCCTATTGCCTCTGGAATCAATTTACCCAAAATGTTTGCGGTGGACGAAAGCATTTATTTTCAGAAAATTAACCAGGGCATTTTCAGGATTGAGAATGGTGTAGAAAAGCTGGTGTTTGATGAGGCTGTAGTCCAACAGGATGAGGTGGTTTCGGTTTTCCAGGTTGAAGGAGAATTGCTAATCCTTACCCGCCACAACGGATTTTGGAAAACCCGGGGGACAGCCCTGGAAAGATGGAGGACAAAGGCTGAGGCCCTTTTTTCAGAAATTAGTGTATATACAGGCTTGCAGCTCGCTGATGGCAGTTATGCCCTGGGAACGATTTCTCATGGGTTAATCGTGCTGGACAAAAATGGAGAAGTACTGTACCGGATTGATGAGTTAAACGGATTGAGGAACAATACAGTTTTGTCCCTCTTTCAGGATGTTGATAGCAATCTCTGGCTGGGGCTTGATAATGGGGTTAGCTATGCCAACCTGGATTCCCCTTTTTGGGTGTATCGCGATAACAGAGGTATTGTAGGTAGTGTCTACGCGACCGCAATTAAGGATGATTACCTTTATTTGGGCACCAACCAGGGCCTCTTCTATAAAAATCTCAATAACAAAAACGGCTTTGCCTTTATTAAAGGAACTCAGGG
>JABDRK010000423.1 GCA_013041785.1 Eudoraea sp. | reverse complement strand
ATGGCAGCCAGGCCCGAAGGAATGGAAGCGTGTTTAAATCCCATAGTTTTGGAAAAAACCAATACTTTAGGGTTTCCTTCCCGTTTACTCTTACACCCGATAATTAACATGGCTGTCAGGAGCACAGCTAACGCCAACATTTTTTTCATCTGAATTGTTTATATCTTAGAAGTACTTTAAAGATAGGCATAGTTATCAATACCTTCAAAAGGGTTTGGCCTGGGACTCAGGGGAATCGCATATGCACGAAATACAGGAAAAATACTTTAAGACTGCGGCTGGGTGGCGTAAATGGTTGCATAGGAACCATAGCACCGAAAGGGGTGTTTACCTCATCTTTTACAAGGTAGCCCATGAGGCCGAAAGCATGCGATGGGATGATGCGGTAAAGGTGGCTCTATGCTACGGCTGGATCGACAGTACGGTAAAAAGCCTGGGGGACGGAAAACGCAGGCAATATTTCTGCCCCCGAAAACCAAAAAGTACCTGGAGCAAAATGAACAAGGATTACCTGAGGGAACTGGAAAAAGACGGACTAGTTCACGAAAGCGGGAAAAAAGCCATCGCAATGGCAAAGGAGAACGGATCCTGGACTGCATTGGACGATGTGGAAAACGGGGTAATCCCGAAAGACCTGCAGCAAGCTTTTGATAAACAACCTAAAGCGTTTGACAACTACAAAAATTTTAGCTGGACCTACCAAAAGAGGTACCTCTACTGGCTTAATCAGGCCAAACGACCGGAGACACGGGCGAAACGCATAGCTGAAATCGTACGCCTGTGTGCGGCTAATCAAAAAAACAGAGCATTCTGATTAGCAACTGCTTATTTTAAATTATACCCTACCTTTGATCTATATAATATGCCCAAATTACCTGCACAACACCAATTTTTTGACCTTTCCGACTATGGAAGGCCAATTGCCATTCGTATCGCTCAAGCTTTGCAAAAAACACGCTTCACTCCGGTACATGTTACCCTGGCTTTTGTCGCTTCTGGTTTATTGGCTGTTTATTGCATTTTAAACGAATATTATTTGGCTGCGATATGCTTCCTGATCCTGAAATCCATCCTCGATGCAGCAGACGGAGAGCTGGCCCGACTTAAAAACCGGCCTTCGTATACCGGTCGTTTCCTGGACTCCGTATCGGACATCATATTGAACCTGCTGATTGTTCTCAGCATCTGGTACGTTACCGGGGGTGCGGTATGGCTGGCGATCCTCGCCTTCATAGGACTTGAATTACAGGGTACACTTTATAATTATTACTACAGCATCTTGCGTAGCCGTCATCAGGGCGATACCACGAGCCGGATTTTTGAAACCAAAATTCCAATAGCCTATGAGGGAGAGAAACAACAGCATGTAACTTTTCTTTTCCGGCTATACCAATTTTTTTATGGGGGTTTCGATCGTGTTATTTACGCAATGGACCGGGATGCCTCCAAAGCTAAAAATTTTCCGAAATGGCTGATGACAGCGGTATCTACATTCGGATTGGGTTTTCAGTTACTTCTGATCGGCCTGATGCTGGTATTGGGGCTTGCCGCCTATATCCTGCCGTTCTTCCTCGTGTACTCTGCTTTTATTCTGGTATTTATCGGCCTGCGGCGCCTGATTAATCACGAAAACTTATTACCTTAAAGTCCTTATCCCAAGGACATGCGAACATCATTTATATCGAGGGGGCTCTTTATTCTCATTTTTGTTTTCTGGGCTTGCAATACGGAAAAGACACCGTCATATGACCTCATCCTAAGCGATGCACGGGTGGTTGATCTGGAATCCGGGCAGGTCAAAATTCAGGATGTACTCATAACTCGGGGCATAATCCAAAAACTGCTTCCCCCCGGAGAGACAGCCAAAATCCAGGCAACTGAACGACTATCGGTTGAGGGGGCCTATTTGTTGCCAGGGTTCTGGGATAACCATGTGCACTTTCGCGGGGGAACAGACCTTGTGGATCAGAATCGGAAATTCCTTGGGCTCTTCCTTGCCCATGGCATTACAACAGTTCGCGACGCAGGGGGCGACCTTACCCCAGCTATTAAGGAGTGGCAAAAAGAAATAGCATCAGGTAAGCCAGGTCCTACCATCTACACTTCCGGTCCCAAAATTGACGGACCGAACCCGACCTGGGCGGGCTCCCTGGAAGTCAATTCCCCTGAAGACATCAAATTGGCGCTGGATTCCCTCCAAACCCTTGGTATAGATTTCGTTAAGCTATACGATAGCAGGATCAGCGGGGAACTTTACCTGGAAACACTCAGACAGACAGATATACTGGGGCTGATCAGCTCCGGGCATATGCCTTTCAGCGTTACTCTCGAGGAGACGGTCAGTGCCGGGATAGACGCCATTGAACACCTGTATTACGTGATGAAAGGCTGCGCCGATGAAGAACTGCAAGTTACACAAGGTATCCGTAATGGTACCATGGGTTTCTGGCAGGCCATGCCCAGGTTACAACAGAGCTATACGGACAGTACGGCTCAAAAAACCTTTGATAGGCTTAAGGCCAATAACGTTTATGTAGTACCCACCCTGCATATTGGCAGGACACTGAGTTACCTCGATGAGGCCGATCACAGCACTGATCCATATCTGGACTACCTGAGCCAGGAATTTATAAAAACCTATCAGGGTCGGATCAACCGCGCACTGAATGCTTCTGAACAGGCCCGTAAGGACCGTAAAGCACTGGATGATTTTTTCCGTGAACTGACTGCCCAACTTCACCAAGCAGGGGTTGGTCTGCTGGCAGGATCTGACTGTGGTGCTTACAATTCCTATATATACCCAGGGCCTTCTTTACATGATGAACTTGAAGCACTAGTATCCTGTGGCCTAAGCGAATTGGAAGCCTTGCAGGCATCTGCATACCACGGCCCGCGCTTCCTGAAAAAAGAGATGGACTATGGGAACATTGCCGAAGGAAAAGTCGCTGATCTGGTTGTGCTTTCTGAAAATCCCCTGGAAGACATTCGGAATACACGGAAAATAGAAATGGTGATTAAAAACGGGGAGGTGTTTGACCGGGAAAGCCTTCAAAATCTTATAAAACCCAATTGATCAAATGGAAATAAAAAAAACAGCACTGGCCTTAATAAGCCTTTCGTTACTGGCTTGTAACCAGGCACAGGAAAAAATAAGCGAAACAGCGATACTGATATCCAATGTACATGTTGTAGATGTGCGCAATGGAGGCATCCTGGAAAACCAGCAAATCGTGGTAGATTCCGGAAGGATTCAGCAACTTGTGACAGCCCCCGAAGCCTTAACCGGGTATACGAACATGCTTGATGCGCAGGGAGCATACGCCGTGCCCGGACTGGCGGAGATGCATGCCCACATCCCCTCTCCCCCTACCACCGAAGAACGGATACAGGAAACCCTGTTCCTATACCTGTCTAATGGGATTACCACCATCCGTGGAATGCTGGGGCATCCCAGGCATCTGGAACTCAGGGAGGAGGCTAAAACCGGTTCGCTTCTGAGTCCTCGTATCTTTACTTCCAGTCCGTCCCTGAATGGAAATTCGGTAAAAACCCCGGAGGAAGCACGGACTAAAGTCACTGCCTATCAGGAATCAGGGTATGATTTTCTGAAAATACACCCGGGAATACAGCGCGGTGTGTTTGACACCCTGGTAAAAACCGCCAATGAGGTTGGGATTCCATTTTCCGGCCATGTGCCCGTTGATGTAGGTATCCGCCATGCGCTGGAAAGCCGGTACGCCTCCATCGACCACGTAGATGGCTACCTGGAAGGCCTGGTCCCGCAGTCAGCCGGGGTACAGCCCGATGAAAATGGATTCTTTGGATATAACTTCACCCCCTTGGCCGATACCACCAGGATTGAGGAACTGGTAGCCCTGAGCAAAAATCAAGGAGTTTGGGTGGTTCCTACCCAAAGCCTTTTTGAGCGTTGGTTTGCACCCACCGATGCAGATGAAATGCTTGCCCAGCCCGAGATGCAATACATGCGGGCATCTACCCTGGAAAACTGGAAGCTTAGAAAAGAACAATCTACCGGGGAAGGCAGCGGATTTTCGGCTGAACAATGGGAAAGCTTCGATGCGATCCGGCTGCAGCTGATCAAGAAACTTCAGGAGGGCGGACAAGGGTTGCTCCTGGGGTCTGATGCCCCGCAATTATTCAATGTACCCGGTTTTTCCATCCACCATGAGATGGCAGGGATGCTCCGTGCCGGTTTAAGTCCGCTTGAGATCCTGCAAAGCGGCACCCTCAATCCGGCTTCATTCTTTAGCATGGAGAACGAATTCGGGGAAATCAAAGAAGGTCTTTCGGCAGATTTTTTCCTGGTACAGGGGAATCCCCTGCAGGACCTGGCCAATCTCAGGAATGTGGATGGAGTCATGGTTAGGGGTAGGTGGATCAGTAAGGAAGATATTCAGGAAAAACTGGAATCAATCGCAGCAAATGCAGCAAAACAATAAACTATGATACACCTTGTTAGATCGTTTTGCCTGGTCGTATGTATCGGGCAAATGGCTTCAGCCCAGCTCTTACTCAAGCCCGACCAGGTCTTTGACGGAACGGAAATGCACAGCAACTGGGTGGTGCTGGTGGAAGGGAAAACGATTTCCTATGCCGGTCCACTTGCCGCTTTGCAGGATCTCAAGCGGACTTAAACCGGCACGGAGCATCCCTGCCATCTCATGGTGGATGGAAAAACCGGGTACATTGA
>JABDRK010000295.1 GCA_013041785.1 Eudoraea sp. | reverse complement strand
TCGTCCTGAAAGAATACCTGGCCTATTCCTTTTTTGAGCTTATCTCGCCCTACTACTACAAAACCCGCCTTGTTGATATTGAATTCCAGGAGGAAAAAGGGGAACGGATCAAAGAACACCGGTTGAGGGGATTCTTTATTGAGGACTCGGATAAGGTGGAAGATCGGCTGAAGGGGAAGGAGGTAAACCGAAAGGTGCATCCGATGCAACAGGATGCGCTGAATGCCATCCGCAATGACCTGTTTCAATTTATGATCGGTAATACGGATTATTCCACTAAACAGGGTCACAATGAAAAGCTATTCTACCTGGATGCCAAATACATTTGCCTGCCCTATGATTTTGACATGTCCGGTTTGGTCAATGCCAGTTACGCCAATGTTTCCAATGTTCAAAACCTGTCGAAATCAATTTCTGAAGTTACCCAACGCGCTTATAAAGGATACCAACGAGACAGGGCACTGGTTGAGCAGGTCCGCAGGGAATACCTCGACCACGAAGGGGAAATTCTGAAAAAACTTCAGGAGATGAAACTGGAATTCGAAAGCGAGCAGCAATATCAGGCTGCTGAACAGTTTTTAGCCGGGTTTTTTAATATCCTTAAAAATGATGCCAGGTTTGAAAAGCAAGTGGTAAAACGGGCGCGACCCAACTAGACCACATTTGGTTAAAATTTTCCAAATTTCAGGGTACCAGCCCCTTAATTCCTTACCTTATCGACAACATTGCTAACAACATTCTAAAACAATCCATCATGAAACCATTGTATTTCCTAATCCTGAGCCTGATCTGTTTTGCCGGGACAGCACAGAATCCGACAATCGACCAACTGGTAGCCGACTTTGAACGTGGCAAAGCGCTTTCCCTGGCTTATGTGGATGCCATGCCCGAAGACCAATTCAATTTCAAGCCCACTGCTGAGATCATGTCCTTTGCCGAACAAATGCTGCATACCGCTATGGGGACCTTTGGCTTAAGTTCCAATGGTTCAGGTGCTGAGAACCCACACGCCGGAAAGAACCTTATGCTGGATGAAGCTCTAAAGTCTAAAGCAGAGGTAAGCCGCCTGCTGGGGGAGAGTTTTGATTTTGCCATTGCCGGGATCAAAAGTATGGACCCTGCCCAATTTGAAGAGATCGTGGAACGCGGCCCGTTTAAAGTAACCCGACTGGGCTGGATACATAAGGCGAAGGAACATATCAACCACCACAGGGGGCAGACTGCTATCTACTTAAGACTTTCGGGGGTTACTCCACCACAATATAAATTGTTTTAGGGGTAGTATTAAAGAAGATTTCCAATACTCTTCATGTCATCATACACGATCACATTAATATTTGATGTAGGAATAATTGTGATTGGATCAGGGGTTATTTTAAACGCCCTGATTCAACTTTATATTGAATTGCGAACGAAAGATGCTGAGGGCTATCAGTCTTATGCCTGGCATAAAGTTACAAGACATCTGATATTTCTTATTTTGGGCGTGTTGGCAGTCCTTTTCAGGGTTTGGTACATCATGCTGAGATGAATGCTGCAAACGCGCTTACTCAGACGAGAGAATGAACTGGTTCCTATTCCTTATTGTTATGGGGGATTACCCATATATTGCGCAGAAGATGGTATCTGTTTTGCCGGCTCGAGTTAACCCCCGGCTAACCCTGTTGAGCCTTTTGCACCCTTGTAATCCCTTGCTATCGGGATATCATTCGAGATATCATAGCCTGCAAATTTTCTCAGATAATCAGAAATTTGGGTCCCGTAGGCGTCCTGTACATCATGTTTGCCTCCGGAACGCAGGTATTTTTTAACATTGCCCGGGCCGGCGAGGTGGGCTGCCGCCAATATTCCTGATTCGGTAATAGGGATCGTGCGTATAACCTTATTGGTATGCTTTTTTATTTCCCTTCTCAAGATCCATTTATTGCGGGCCAGGTTTGCGTAAAATACCTCTTCCTGAAGTCTCGGGTCGTTTAAAAATTTCTCCGGGTCCGCCACTTTCAGTACTTCCAGGGTTCCCTCACCGAATTGATACTTCCCAAGGTAACCAAAGGAGTTTATTGCAAAATAGTCGCCCCGGGATTCCTGAAAGGCCAGTGCTTCTTTGAATCCGTTGAAGGATTTCCCTAAAAATGGAGGCCTGCTGAATTCGGTAGTGTCTGAGGCGATGGAGTCTGTAAAGAAAGTAGGTGCGTAAATCACATCAATTACACCCTGGTAAATTCCCAAGGAGCCATTTCCTTTTTCGAGCAAATCTAGTATTGCCTCGATCCCGTGGGGTTTGGAAATGGTCTCCCGGGAATAATTTGTTTGGCTGGTCCCGGTGAGCATAGCCACCAGGAGGATTATCATTTTCTTCATCTTCTATAGTGGTCTGTTTGGTTTTCCTCGAAGTAACGTACTGGCTTAAATAGTTGTACCAGGCAATAAAGGATTTATG
>JABDRK010000294.1 GCA_013041785.1 Eudoraea sp. | reverse complement strand
AAGTACAGGACAAACTCGATGAGGCACAGTTTCTGGATTTTAAGAGAAACCAGATCACGAATTTCATAAGCGTAAATGCAACCCTGGTTTTAGTGGCAATTCTACTCTACGTGGCGGCCTTTGCCATTTCACTGGGGCCTGTAATGTGGACGCTGATATCCGAAGTGTTTCCCTCTAAGATTAAAGGGATAGCCATTTCGGTAGTGGGCTTCTTTAACTCTTTGGTCAGTTTTTCGGTCACCCAGATTTTCCCCTGGGAGCTTACCAACCTGGGCCCAACAACAACTTTTGCACTTTATGCATTGTTGTCGTTTATTGCTATACTCTTTGTATACAGGTATGTCATTGAAACCAAAGGCAAGACCCTGGAACAAGTAGAAGAATTATTAATCCGACCCTGATCGGACCTAAATCATGTAACATACGGATCTTAAGTTCATGGAAGAAAAAATATCAAATAGCGCCCAATTAACGCGTGTAAAAATCGAGGGCGAATCGTTTTACAAAATAGCGGACAGTGATACCCTTCGCCCATTTTTTATGAGCATTGTAAGTGATTCCAATCACTGGATGTTTATTTCCAGTAATGGCGGACTTACGGCCGGACGAAAGAATGCCCAATACTCCCTTTTCCCGTACTACACGGATGATGAACTAACCGAATCCACAGAAGTCACCGGAAGTAAAACCATTTTTCGGGTAAAAGGTGACGAAGAAACCTTCTTGTGGGAACCTTTTTCGGACCGGCTTTATGGGGTGTATCGCATTACCCGAAACCTTTATAAAAGCATTTACGGAAATAAGATCCGGTTCGAAGAGATCAACCACGATCTGGGATTAACCTACAGCTACGAGTGGAATTCCAGTAACGTCTATGGTTTTGTCAGGAAATCATCACTTAGGAATGACGCTAATGACGCCGTTGAGGTTGTCCTTGTTGATGGGATTCAAAACGTGCTTCCCTTTGGAGTGGGAAGTGACCTTCAAAACAGGCAAAGCAACCTGGTAGATGCATATAAAAGGAGCGAACTCATTAAAAAGTCGGGCCTGGGCATCTATGCCCTGAGTGCCATTATCGTGGATAAGGCCGAACCCAGTGAAGCCCTTAAGGCAAATATTGCCTGGTCTTTGGGGATAGAGGGGGCAACCCGGCTCTTGTCTTCCCTACAACTGAATCAATTCCGCAAAGGGATGCCGCTGCATGAGGAAACAGATGTGAAAGCCGAAAAAGGGGCATACCTGCTTCATACCCAAATAAAACTGGCTCCAGCAGAGGACAAGGAATGGATGATCGTGGCCAATGTAAACCAGGATCATGCGGCCATAGCCGAGATTTCAAACACCATCCTTAAAGATAATAAGCTCTGGCAAGAAGTGGAGCAGGATATTGCTCTGGGCACCGAACAGCTGATTAAGTTAAATGCAGCTTCTGATGGCCTGCAACTTACCTGCGACCAGCTTCGGGATACCCGGCATTTTTCAAACACCCTGTTCAATATTATGCGGGGTGGGATTTTTGATGATAATTATCAGATTGAGAAATGGGATTTCAAAAAATACCTGCTTAAAGCCAACAAGGAAGTGTATCAGCAGTTTGAAAAAGCAGTTGAAGCCCTTCCTGAGGTATTTTCCCTGGCACAGCTCAGGGAATTGTCTGATGCGCATGCCGACAAGGATTTCAAACGCCTCTGCCTGGAATATATGCCATTAAAATTCAGCAGGCGCCACGGAGACCCGAGTCGGCCCTGGAACGTATTTTCAATCAATACGCGGGACGAAACCGATGGCTCCAAGATCCTGGATTACGAAGGAAACTGGCGGGACATTTTCCAGAACTGGGAGGCCCTGGCACTTTCCTATCCGGGCTTTATAGAAAGCATGATCCATAAGTTCCTAAATGCCACTACCTTCGACGGTTATAACCCCTACCGGGTTACCAAAGATGGGTTCGACTGGGAGATTATAGAACCAGACGATCCCTGGTCCTATATCGGCTATTGGGGGGATCATCAGCTGATATACCTGCTTAAATTCCTCGAATTTGCAGAGGATCTGGCACCAGGCCGACTGCAGAGTTATTTTGACCAGGATCTTTTTGTGTATGCCAATGTCCCATACAAGATTAAAGGGTATGCGGACCTCCTTCGCGATCCCAAAGACACTATTGAATTTGATGATGCCCTGGACCACGCCATCCGTCAACGGCGGGCCAAACTTGGGGCAGACGGGGCATTACTCGGCAGTAAAAGGGAAAGCATATATCGGGTCAACCTAATAGAAAAAATACTGGCAACTTTACTGGCCAAGATTTCAAATTTTATCCCGGAAGGGGGTATATGGATGAATACGCAGCGCCCGGAATGGAATGATGCCAATAATGCCCTGGTGGGTAATGGTGTTTCCATGGTAACCCTGTATTACCTGAGACGGTTCCTGAACTTCCTAAAGGATTTGCTGTCCAGAACAGGGGCTGGAAAAGTAGTGGTGTCTCGTGAACTTCTCGAATTTTTTAAAGGGGTTTTAAAGACATTTGAAGAACATCGTTCCCTTTTAGGCGGTACCATAAACGATACCGATCGGAAACGCATCCTGGATGGACTTGGCCGGGCTGGAAGTGATTTCAGGCAAGGTATTTACGAAGATGCATTTTCAGGGAATAAGGATGAATTGTCCTTACAGGATTTGCAAAAATTCATCGCCCTCGGGCTGGAGTATTGTGAACATGCCATCCGGGCAAACCGGAGGGAAGACCAGTTGTATCATGCCTATAACCTGATGACTGTTGAAAACAAGGATGAAGTTTCCATTTCCTACCTGAGTGAAATGCTGGAAGGCCAGGTTGCGGTACTTAGTTCCGGATACCTGTCATCCAGGGAATCCCTGGATCTTTTGGACGGCTTGAAGGCTAGTGACTTATTCCGGCCGGATCAATACAGTTATTTGCTGTATCCGAACAAAGATTTACCACTTTTTGCAGAGAAAAATAATATTCCCGAAAAGGAGGTTTCCCAATCAAAACTACTAAGTGAATTAGTTGAAAAAGAGAATACACAAATCATTGTAAAAGATTTAAATGGAGTATTTCATTTCAATGGTAACTTTAAGAATGCCAGCGATCTTAGTGAAGCCCTGAATGATCTGGATCCAGGAATATATTCGTCCCTTTCGGAAGATCAAAAGAGAAAGGTTTTAAAGGTTTTTGAATTGGTCTTTAATCACAAGGCATTTACCGGCCGATCGGGAACGTTCTTTGGGTATGAAGGCCTGGGGTCTATTTACTGGCATATGGTCTCCAAATTGTTGCTGGCGGTGCAGGAGGTATGTCTAAAAGCTGTTTCAGAAGAAGCGGATCCGGAAACCGTTGGAAGGTTGTTAGAGCACTACTATGAAATCAATGCAGGGATTGGAGTACACAAATCTCCTGCCTTATACGGTGCCTTCCCCACAGATCCCTATTCACATACCCCCCAGGGAAAAGGTGCCCAGCAACCGGGGATGACCGGACAGGTCAAGGAAGATATTTTAAGCCGGTTTGGGGAACTGGGTGCTTTTGTACGGGAAGGAAGGCTGTGTTTTGACCCGTGTCTGCTAAGAAAGGATGAATTCCTAACCGAGGTGAAAACATTCGCGTATACAGATTTGAGTAATACCCATAAGCAGCTGGACCTGGAACCCGGATCACTGGCTTTTACGTATTGTCAGGTGCCTGTGGTATACCAGTTGGCCGATTCGGAAGGCATGGAGATTACATTTAGCGATGGCTCCAAAGCGGCACGAGAAACCCATGAGTTGGATGTGGAAATTAGTAGAAAGGTATTCGACAGGACGGGTGAGGTGGCGATGATTAAACTCCACCTTAAAGAAGGTGGTTTAAGATAAAAAATATGAATCAGGTTTCTATATACTTGATGTTCATATAATTAACGTAAATTTTTAGAATGAGGCATAAGTACGGGCCCCGTCCCAAGCGTTTTAAAAAGAGTAATACCTATGAAAATAATAAAAGAAATACTACTGGCTGCCGTTATCCTGGTAGGAGTTATTTCCTGTAAGGAGGATAAAGGAGCAAAAACAGAAGACCAAACACAAAGCAACAAAGAAGTGACAGCTAAAGACATCTTAGGCAATCCTGATTATCAGGCCATATCCTATGGGGGGTATAGAGAAAACTCCAGAGATCTTCAATTTCAACCTACGCTTGGAGAGATCAAAGATGATTTGAGGATACTTTCAGCGATGGGTATAAAAGTATTGCGGACCTACAATGTCCATCTACCGCATGCATTTAATATTTTGGCAGCAATAGAACAGTTGAAAAGTGAAGATCCCACTTTTGAAATGTATATAATGCTGGGTGCCTGGATCGATTGCAAAAATGCCTGGACAGACCAGGCACCGGATCACAATTTGGAAAGTAAACATAATGAGGCCGAAATCGCCCGTGCAGTTGCACTCGCCAATGAATATCCGGACATTGTGAAAGTAATCGCGGTAGGAAATGAAGCCATGGTGAAATGGGCTGAAAGCTATTATGTGCAACCCAAAGTAATCCTTAAATGGGTAAATCGTCTCCAGGACCTGAAAAAGTCGGGTAAATTGCCCAAGGATATATGGATCACCAGTTCCGACGATTTTGCTTCATGGGGCGGGGGAGATGCCAGCTATCATACCGCAGACCTGGAGAGGCTTGTCAAAGCCGTAGACTACATTTCCATGCATACCTATCCCTACCACTATTCACATTATGTACCTGAATTTTGGTTGGTACCGGAAGAAGAGGAATCCCTGCCGGACATGGAGAAGATAGATGCTGCCATGTTGCGTGCAAAGGAAATGGCCAAATCAAAATATGATTCCGTAGCCAACTATGTAAAAAGCCTTGGAGTGGATAAACCCATTCACATCGGGGAAACCGGATGGGCAAGCATTTCCAGTGGTTATTATGGGCCTAATGGCTCCAAAGCTACGGATGAATACAAGCAGGCCGCCTATCACAGGCATATGCGTGAATGGACGGATGCTGCAGGTATAGCGTGCTTCTATTTTGAAGCATTTAACGAACCCTGGAAGGATGCGCATAATAAGAAGGGGTCGGAGAACCATTTTGGATTGTTTACTGTAGATGGACAGGCTAAATATGCCCTCTGGGAAATGGTTGATCAGGGTGTTTTTGAAGGACTAACCCGGAATGGAAAACCCATCAGCAAAACCTATGGTGGAGATAAGGAGGCCATGATGCAGGATGTTCTGGTTCCTCCAACCAAACGGGAAAAGGCCGTGGCTCATTAATCCGGGTTCTGCCACTTGGATCAACGAAAAACACTTGAAAATGAAAATATTAACTAACTCACTAATAATTGCTGCTTTGACCCTTGTTTCCTGTACTTCTGACAAAGAATTGGTTGTAGAAGCATTTGAAACTTCCGCATCCGGTAAGAAATTGAGTCCGGTTTCCGAATTTGGAACCGATGGAGAGGCATCACAAATCAAATTGCTGCCGGATCAGGAATTTCAGACCATAACCGGGTTTGGAGGCTCCTTTACGGAAGCTTCAGCCTATTTGCTGAACCAGCTGGGCGCTGTAAACCGAAAGAAGATCATCGATGCTTATTTTGGACCCGAAGGTGCCCGATATTCCCTCACCCGAACACATATGAATTCCTGTGACTTCTCCCTGAGCAACTACTCTTATGCCCCTGTGGAAGGCGATGTTGAATTGAGCAGTTTTTCCATAGAGGAGGACCGGGACGATATTATTCCCATGATCAAGGAAGCCATGGCTGTTTCAGAAGATGGCTTTAAGATCATGGCATCCCCCTGGACAGCTCCACCCTGGATGAAAGACAATAAAGATTGGAGGGGCGGAAAGCTGCTGCCGGAATATTACGATAGCTGGGCCCTTTTCTTCTCAAAATATATAGATGCCTACCGTGCGGAAGGGATTGATATTTGGGGATTCACCGTTGAAAATGAACCCCTTGGGAACGATAATAACTGGGAAAGCATGCACTTTACCCCTCAGGAAATGACGGATTTCGTAAAAAATCATTTGGGACCCCGTCTGGAACAAGACGGTCACGAGGTCAAGATTTTAGGGTATGATCAGAATCGCGGGGATGAATTGAAGGATTGGGTAGAAACCATGTTCCAGGACGAAGTTTCCAGAAAGTATTTTGATGGTACCGCCGTACACTGGTATGCCAGCACCTTTGACTGGTTTCCTGAAAACCTGCAAATGGCCCATGAGATCGCACCTGACAAGCACATCATCCAATCTGAAGCCTGTGTGGATGCCGAGGTGCCCAAGTGGCAGGACGATCCCTGGTATTGGTCCAAAGAGGCCACAGATTGGGGCTGGGATTGGGCACCTGAAAAAGATAAACACCTACACCCGAAATATGTTCCGGTATATCGCTATGCCCGGGATATAATCGGTTGCCTTAACAACTGGGTCGATGGCTGGGTCGACTGGAATATGGTACTGGACAGGCAGGGAGGCCCCAACTGGTTTGAAAACTGGTGTGTGGCTCCGGTGATTGTAGACCCCGAAGAGGATGAGGTCTACTTTACACCACTGTATTACACGCTCTCGCATTTCAGCCGTTTTATTCGCCCCGGAGCAGTGAGGATTGGTTTTGAGAATTCCGACGATTCCCTCATGGTTACGGCCGCTCAGAATCCGGATGGTTCCATCGCAATTGTTATCCTGAACCAGGAGGAGGAAGCGAAGCAATTTGCGCTTAGCCTTGGGGAGGAAACAACAAAAAACATAACGATAAGCGGTCAGGCTGTACAAACACTTATCGTTCCGGCCAAAAAAGAAATAACTGAAACTAACTAATACGCGAATACTATGTCTACTTACAAAACCGCAGCAAAAGACAAGGTGCCAATAGGCCAGAAGGCGGCATTTGGTGCAGGCCATTTTGTCCTTAACCTTCTGCCGGGAGCATTGGGATTCTTTATGTTCTTCTTACTCACGGCTTTTGGGATGGATCCTTTTCTGGCCGGCCTACTTGGAGGTTTACCCAGAATATTTGACGCCATTACGGATCCCATTATGGGATTTATCTCAGACAACACCAAATCCAAATGGGGACGCCGGCGGCCCTATATTTTTATTGGCGCGATTGCGAGTGGATTATTGTTTGCCGCTCTGTGGCAATTGGATGCAGAAAACGGTCAAACCTATAACTTCTGGTATTTCCTGATCCTGTCGCTGATTTTCCTGATTGGGAATACCATGTACGCAACACCCCTGGTTGGGCTGGGTTACGAAATGACTTCGGATTATAATGAACGTACGCGTTTAATGGCC
>JABDRK010000243.1 GCA_013041785.1 Eudoraea sp. | reverse complement strand
CCTATCTCCTGCATACCATGGGGGAATTATGCCTGTCCCCGGTGGGGCTGTCCTATCTGAGTAAACTGGTGCCGGCACGGATGATAGGATTCATGTTTGGGATTTGGTACCTCGCCATAGCCATTGGTCAGAAGGCAGCGGGATCATTGGGGGGTCTTATTGATAAGGTGAGCGAGCAATATTCACTGACTGTGTTTTTCCTCATTTTCACCCTGGCCCCAATAGGTGCAGGACTGGTTTCTATTCTTCTGAATCCAATTCTTAAGAAACTAATGCACGGAGTCCGCTAGCTTCAGTTGCTATAAGTCGATCAAGAAAGCCCCCTTATCACCCGTATAGTGGAAGGGGATATTCCGGATAGCCGCACTTTGTTTCCAGCGTCTGACCAGATAATTGTAATTGCTCCCATCTGCAATGATCATTTTAGGTTCAAAATAGGCAATGTATCGGTCCAGGTTCAACCTTGGAGAATGGGTAAGCCAGAGAATTCCATTGCGTTCCCGGGGAATATCAAGTGCTGTACTGTCAATACGGATCAAGTGTTCCCCATTAACAACATATTTCTTCTCTAGGGCGAGGTATTCCAGCTTTCTTATCCGGGCACCCACTTGAAAATCCTTGACGAGGGAAGAACCAAATCCTGTTTTTAAGCCATGTATATATAGCTCATGACCTTTTTGGTGAACAAGCACCGGATTTCTGAATTGATGCAAAATAAGCACACGCTCGGTTTGCCGGGTTATATAACTATTATAAATACCATATCCCTGCAAAAGAATCAGCGCTAATAGCACATTCCTCACAGCAACAGCGGCAGGTCGTTTTAGCAAAACCACCAGGGCTGAAAAGAGGATATACCCCAGCAACACCTCAAACCCGTCAAAGGGTAGTTCTTCAAAAATGAAGGCATCCTGCCTGGAAAGCCAGCCTACAAAACCATTCATATAGGCGATCAGCTGGTTGTATGCCCTGACGAGAAATCCGGGAAGGGACCCCAGTATGGAAAGGGCGGTAACTGCGATTCCGCCACCCAGAATCAGCCCAAGGAAAGGGACAATAACCAGGCTGGAAACCATGAATAGCGCAGGAAACTGATGAAAATAGTAAAGGCTAATGGGAAGTACCCCCATTTGGGCCGACAGAGAAACCGCGAGCAATTGCCATATCCGTTTAAATATCCAATTCCCGGGGTTCCAAAGGTGCAGGAGTACGGGATACACCCAAAGGATGGCAAAAACCGCGGCATAGCTCATTTGAAATCCTACCTGAAATATCAAATAGGGATCCACTAGGACCAGCAGGAAAAACATGGATAAAGCCAGGGTATTATAGCTTTGGGATAAGCGATTAAGGAAGAGGGAATAGGCAAGAAATGAAAACATAGCTACAGCCCGGATTACAGATGGACTAAACCCGGCAAGTAGGGCGTAGACCCAAAGTATGACTATAGTTAAGCCAATGGATAGGCCTCGACCCCTGGGAAGCCTGGTCAGCGGATGGAAGATCACCCGCAAGATCAATAGGAGAATTCCAATATGTAAACCCGAGATTGCCAGGATATGTACTGCTCCTGCCCGACGGTATTGATCAAAAGTCTCGGAGGCAATATCACGGCGCAGACCCAGCAAAAGGGCTTTTACAATGCTTAGCTCTTTTTCGCCAAGACCTGGCTGTTCAAGCCTTGAAACAATACTGCTCCTCACACTGTGGGACCAACCTTTAAGGGTTGCCCCGGACTCCCCCAATTCATAAACCTGTCCGGGGGCTGCGAGCAGTTGATGATAGATGTTTTGGTTGCGCAAGTACCGGGCATAATCCCATTGATAAGGATTTAGTGCTTCAGGTAGGCTACTTGCCACCCCCCAAACGAGGATTTCATCATCGATTTTTAACTTAGGTTCTGAGGATTGTGGAGGGCGCTTTATCCGAAGTTTAACCTTCCCTATTGCGGCTTGTTGATCGAGTAAGACTACCCTGGCTATATAGGCCTGACTAAATTCTGTGGGTTTTCCTATTTCACGAATTTTGAGATGCCAGAGATGGTCCCCTTCAAAATCGAATTGTGAATAGTGGCCGGGCGTATTTAGCTGGAATGCCAGGGAAAACAGCAACATGCCGGAGGAAAGTGTCACAAACACTGCGCTACCTCCAAACAGGTAGTTCGGTTTTGATTTTTTGAAGGCAGCCAGGCCAAGGATGCACAAACCAACAAATACCAAAACAGCTGGTACTAAGGGTTTAATTTCGAGTGCATGCCCGAGGAGTATACCCAAAACCAAAAAAAGGGTAAGCCTAACGGCAATAAAGTCCCATGGTTTGATCATGCTACAGGATGCGGGCGGCCTTTACAAAGGCATAATTCCAAAATCCCTCCCGCAGCGAAGATACAACAACCCCCCTGGAGGTGGTGGCATGTATGAATCTGATATCATTGTTCTTGACCGAAACTACCAGACCAACATGGTTTATGCGCTTTCCGCGGGAGCTGGTTTTAAAGAACAACAAATCCCCTTTGGATACATCTTCGATTCGGATTCTTTTTCCCTCATCAGCCATAAGGTGGGATGTTCTTGGCAGGTCAATTTCATTCTTGGCGAAAGATATATACAGCAGGCCCGAGCAATCCATTCCTTTTACTGTTGTCCCTCCATATTTGTACTTTACTCCGGAATAGGAAAGTGCGGTATTAATAATCTGGTCTGCTTTTTCCGGAATGGGATTTGCTGATGATATTGGAGTGGGTGCAGAGGTTTCGTTAGCTGAAGTGG
>JABDRK010000165.1 GCA_013041785.1 Eudoraea sp. | reverse complement strand
TCAATAACCTGGAAGACGATCTGGACGACCTCGGATTTTAACGCAAAGAGACTCCCGCTAGATGGCGGGTTTTTTGTTTAAAAGCGTATTTTGGTGATTGGTCGGTTTCAATTTGCCAATCCTAATTTCATTCACACGATAAATAAAAAAGTGGAAGCCATACGAAGGCCATAGAAGCGACTTTGTTGGTGTCCAAGCATGTCCCTGAATTGACTTTCTGAAAACTTTTTAGATCTCAGAAACAAAGGTTGTATTCCCCGCTAAATTTTAACCTTTTCCTCACAACATTTTCGGCATTTAATCGTTAAATTAGAACCTTTTATCGGAGAACCCTTCAAATCGACATGAATAATTAAATATAATGCTATGGACGCCCAAATGACCCAGAATCCAACCGAAGAAGAAGTACAAGTATACCGCAATGATTTCCTCAGCGGTATCGTTATGCTGGCTAAAAAACTATTTATGCTGTAATTGGTTTTAAAAATTAATAAAGGAGCATTCCAATAATCGGTTTGCTCCTTTTTTTTTACTCGTATTTTTGGGGCCATGGAACGCCAGATAGTCAAGTGCAAGGATACTCATCTAAATGATCTGCTCAGTATTTCAGAACAAACCTTCCGGGATGCATTTGAATCCGTGAACAACCCAGAAGATTTCCAACAGTACATCCAAACAGCGTTCAACAAGGAGCAGCTTCGTAATGAATTAGGTACAGCGGGTTCTTCATTTTATTTTCTTTATGTTGACGGCAGGCTTGCGGGGTATTTTAAAACCAATGAGCATGAGGCACAAACTGAACTCAAAGATCCTCAGGCTATGGAACTGGAACGTATTTATGTGCTTCCCGGATACCAGGGTAAGGGCCATGGGCAGTTCATGCTGGAATGGGTAAAATCACAAGCCCGGTCTCTAGGAAAGCAGTACCTCTGGCTCGGGGTTTGGAAACAGAATACAGATGCGGTTCGGTTTTATGAATCCTGTGGATTCAGCATTTTCGGGGAGCATCCCTACTATATTGGCAAAGACCGGCAAATGGACTGGCTCATGAGGCTGGATTTGATTACCTTACCTTAGAATTTCAATAATAAAAATGAGAACACATTTGATTTTATGGGTAGCAGTTTTACTGTTCCCGTTGGGGCTATTAGCCCAGGACGCATACTACTTTCCGGATCGGAATGCGGTCTGGATGGAGAAAGCAGCAACAGAAGTATCCCTGGATGATGCTAAACTGAAAGAGGCAGTATCTTTTGCCCGGGATAATGAATATTCCGGTTCCCGGGATCTTAGGCGTGCTATTCTAAAAGGTTTTGAAAGGGAGCCCTTTCATGAAATACTGGGACCTACCAAAAAAAGGGGAGGGCCAGCCGGGCTTATTCTCAAAAATGGATATCTGGTGGCTAAATGGGGGGATATCCGAAGGGTGGATATGACCTTTAGCGTAACCAAGAGTTTTTTGTCTACCATGGCGGGCTTGGCGGCCGACCAAAATCTCATTTCGAGTACCGGGGATCTTGTGGGGCAGTACATCTGGGATGGAACCTTTGACGGGGTACACAACAGTAAAATCACCTGGTCACATTTACTACAACAGAATTCGGACTGGAGCGGCTCGCTTTGGGGAATTAAAGACTGGGCAGACCGGCCACCGCGTGAAGGGGGTCTGGACGACTGGAAATACCGGGAGCTCAGGGAGCCGGGAACTGTAATGGAGTACAATGATGTTCGGGTTAATGTGCTGGCCTACTCCCTGACCCATGTATGGAGAAAACCTATGCCTTTGGTCCTAAAAGAAGAACTTATGGACAAGATAGGGGCTTCTACTACCTGGAGGTGGCATGGCTATAAAGATGCCTGGACGGAAATAGATGGATTAAAAATGAAATCAGTTACCGGAGGAGGGCATTCCGGTGGCGGGATCTTTATCTCTGCCGAAGACATGGCGCGTTTTGGCCTGCTTTTCCTCAATATGGGAAAATGGAAAGATAATCAGCTCATCAGTAAGGAATGGATCGAGGAAGCGCTTACCCCTTCAAAACCCAATCCCAATTACGGCTATATGTGGTGGTTAAACCAGCCGGGAAACAGAAACTGGGAAGGATTGCCGGAAAACATCTTTTATGCGGCGGGCTTTGGCGGAAACTTTATCGTGATTTGTCCGGATGAAGATTTGGTAATAGTAACCCGATGGCTGGAACCGGGCAAGATCGGGGAATTTATGAAACTGGTCTACAAAGCCCTGGATTAGATTTTCTGCAGGACCTCAATCGCATTTGCCAGGGTTTCTTCCTTTTTGGCAAAGCAAAATCGCAACTGGCGGTGGTCCAGATGGTCCTTATTAAATACAGAAATTGGGATACTTGCAATCCCGAACTCTTTTGTTAGTCGTTCAGCCATCTGTACATCCGGTTCCTCAGAGATATCGGAATAATCCAGTAGCTGGAAGTACGTCCCTTGTGTTGGGGTAAATTGGAATCGGGAACCGCTGATCCCATCCAGAAAATAATCCCTTTTGGTCTCAAAAAATTCACTAAGACCCATATAGGGTTCCGGGTTTTTCAGATAGGCTGCCAGGGCATGCTGCAAGGGATGGTTTACGCAGAATACGGCAAATTCGTGGATCTTCTGAAACTCCTGCATAAGGTAGTCCGGTGCAGCACAATAGCCCATTTTCCATCCTGTGACATGGAAGGTTTTCCCAAAGGAGGCACAGACCAGGCTTCGCGCCGCGAGATCCGGAAATTTAGAAACACTTTCATGAAGAGTACCATCGAATACCAGATGTTCGTATACTTCATCGCTAAGCACCAAAATATCGGTGCCTTGGAGTAATTTTTCCAATTGAAGCATGTCCTCCTTTGAAAACACGGCCCCGCTGGGGTTGTGAGGAGAATTAATGATAACCATCCGGGTTTTAGGGCTGATGTTTTGTGCCACTTCTCCCCAATCTACCTGATAGGTTTTCCCTTTCATCTGGATCGGCACGGGAATCCCTCCGTTTGCTATTATACCGGGCTCATAACAGTCGTACGCAGGTTTTAGCACAATTACTTCGTCACCTGGCCAGACGAAAGCCGAAATGGCCGTGAATAAAGCCTGTGTGGCCCCGACGGTTACCGTAATTTCCTTTTGTGGATGATAGGTGGCGCCATAACAGCGATGAATCTTTTCTGCTATCCGTTCCCGCAGGGGAAAAATACCACCAAGGGGAGCATACTGGTGGACGTTTTTGCGCATGGCGTCATGGGCACATTCCAGTAATTTGGGATCAGGTGAAAAATCGGGGAATCCCTGTGACAGATTTAAGGCCCCGTATTCCCTGGCCATTTGGCTCATGGTGGTAAAAATCGACGTCGGGAGTTGAGGTAGCTTGGAGGGAGATGCGAATTGTGCCATGGATGATCTGCAGCTTTGGATAAAAGTAGCAAATAAAACAGGGATCCATAAAAAACCCCGGGTCTGGGCCCGGGGTCTTTGTTTCAATAAACGGAATCGACTACCCTTTTGCTGTGGCTGAGAGGTATTCCCGATTCATTCTTGCGATATTTTCCAGGGAAATGCCTTTTGGGCATTCTACTTCACAGGCACCCGTATTGGTGCAATTACCAAAACCTTCCAGGTCCATTTGGCGAACCATGCTCTGAACCCGATCAGCAGCTTCCACACGTCCCTGAGGCAACAAAGCAAACTGAGATACTTTGGCTGAGGTGAACAACATGGCACTGGCATTTTTGCAAGCCGCCACACATGCCCCGCATCCAATGCAGGTTGCTGCGTTAAACGACATATCCGCCTTATCTTTTTCAATGGGGATGGCATTGGCATCTACGGTGTTTCCCGAAGTATTCACCGATACATAGCCCCCGGCCTGCTGTATTCTTTCAAAAGCCGAGCGGTCAATAATCAGGTCTTTGATCACCGGGAACGCTTTAGCCCGGAAAGGTTCAATAACAATGGTATCCCCATCTTTAAACCTTCTCATATGTAGTTGACAAACCGTGATCCGGGTATCTGGCCCGTGTGGCCTCCCATTGATCTGAAGGGAGCAGGTTCCACAAATCCCTTCCCGGCAATCGTGGTCGAATTCAATGGGCTCCTCACCTTTCAGGATGAGGTCTTCATTGAGGACATCCAGCATTTCAAGGAAGGACATATCGCCTTCAACGCCTTCCATGGTATAGTCTACCATTTTCCCTTTTGTTTTAGCATCCTTTTGACGCCATATCTTTAAATACAATTTCATAGCAATTTATTTATAAGATCGTGTCTTAAGTTCAACGTTTTCGAAAACAAGTTCTTCCTTGTGCATTACGGAATTTTTCGGGTCACCCTTGTATTCCCAGGCCGCTACATATCTGTAATTTTTATCGTCCCGCAGGGCTTCTCCTTCCGGAGTCTGGTACTCTTCCCTGAAATGCCCGCCACAGGATTCATTTCGTTCTAATGCGTCCATGGCAAAAAGCTCACCGATTTCCAGGAAGTCAGCTACCCTACCGGCCTTTTCGAGCTCCTGGTTTTTAGCATCTGCCTCTCCGGGCACTTTTACATTTTTCCAGAAATCCTCCCGTAATTCAGCAATTTCCTTGATAGCTTCCTTAAGCTCTTTTTCATTTCGGGACATTCCACATTTGTTCCACATGATCAAACCTAATTTCTTGTGGTAGTAATCAACCGTATTTTCTCCCTGTACAGCAAGTAGGCGATCGATCTTCTCCCGAACGGCTTTTTCCGCCTCATCAAATTCCGCTGTGTCCGTGGGGATAGCGCCCGTACGGATGTCATCAGCCAGATAATCTCCTATGGTGTAAGGCAGCACAAAATATCCATCTGCCAGACCCTGCATAAGGGCAGAAGCCCCAAGTCGGTTGGCGCCGTGGTCACTAAAATTTGCCTCTCCGGCTGAATAGCAACCCGGGATGGTGGTCATCAGGTTGTAATCTACCCACAACCCACCCATTGTGTAGTGCACTGCCGGGTAGATCATCATTGGGGTTTTGTAGGGGTTCTCGTCTACAATTTTTTCGTACATCTGGAAGAGGTTGCCGTATTTGGCTTCCACAATTTCTTCACCCAGTTTACGCACCGTGTCTTTATCAGGATCTTTCATGCCCAGGGTATAGGCCTTCTCTTTCCCGTATCGCTCTATTGCCGCTGCAAAATCCAGATATACGGCTTCTCCTGTTTTGTTCACACCGTAACCGGCATCACATCTTTCCTTGGCAGCCCTTGAAGCCACGTCCCTTGGGACCAGGTTTCCAAAGGCAGGGTACCTTCTTTCGAGGTAGTAATCCCGATCTTCTTCGGCAAGCTCGGTAGGCCTGAGCTTTCCTTCCTGTATGGCCTTCGCATCTTCCAGTTTTTTGGGCACCCAAATTCGTCCGTCATTCCGAAGCGATTCAGACATCAGTGTAAGTTTCGACTGATGGTCTCCCGATACCGGAATACAGGTTGGGTGTATCTGCGTAAAACAGGGGTTTGCAAAATAGGCTCCTTTTTTATGGGTCCTCCAGGCAGCCATTACGTTGGCCCCCATGCAATAGGTAGACAGGAAGAAAAGGTTTCCGTATCCCCCTGAGGCGATAACCACAGCATGGGCTGAATGCCTTTCTATCTCACCAGTTACCAGGTCCCGTGCAATGATTCCCCGGGCTTTCCCATCGACCAGAACCAAATCCAGCATCTCATGCCGGGTATAGGATTTGATCTTACCGCGGTTAATCTGCCGGTTCATAGCTCCATAGGCCCCGAGCAGGAGTTGCTGCCCGGTTTGTCCTTTGGCATAAAAGGTCCGGGAGACCAGAACCCCACCGAAGGAACGGTTGTCCAGGAGCCCGCCGTATTCGCGTGCAAAAGGCACGCCTTGGGCCACACATTGATCGATTATATTACCGGATACTTCCGCCAGTCGGTATACATTGGCTTCCCGCGAACGATAATCTCCACCTTTTATGGTATCATAGAAAAGACGGTAGTCACTGTCGCCGTCACCCTGATAATTTTTAGAAGCATTGATCCCCCCCTGGGCCGCAATGGAGTGCGCCCGCCTTGGGGAATCCTGGAAACAAAATGTTTTTACATTGTATCCGAGTTCGGCCAGAGATGCTGCTGCAGAACCACCGGCCAGTCCGGTACCTACGACAATAACATCAATGTTTCTTTTGTTAGCCGGATTAACCAGGTTGATCTCATTTTTGTGCTTGGTCCATTTTTCGGCCAAAGGCCCTGATGGTATATTTGAATCAAGTTTTCCCATGATTAATGCATTACAGGATTAAGGTGATGATACAGTGCAATAAAGATAAAAGCGAGCGGGATCACCAACGCGTAAATTTTGGTAAACCTCGTTATCCCTGCTGTGTATTTGTTGTTGACTCCCATGGTTTGGAAAGACGAGGCAAATCCGTGCCATAGGTGGAGGGAAAGCAGGATAAATGAAACTACATATAGAATAGTACGCCACATCGGTTCAAACTTGGCCACGGTTTCTTCGTAATATCTTGTTGGATCCATAGGGTTGGCTTCGATGTATTTGTATGTCATTTCGTGGATCCAGAAATCATAAAAATGTAGCCCCAGGAAGGCCAGCACCACACCCCCGGTGAAGATCATGTTCCGGGATACCCAGGGAGCATTTGCACCCCCCTGGTATTTTACATACTTAACGCCTCTGGCGCGTTTGTTTTGAAATTCAAGGGCAATACCCACGACAAAATGGATGACTACCCCAGCGATCAGGATGGGCTGCATCAGGTACTGCACCAGGATGTTGTAGCCCATGAAATGCGACCATTGGTTGAATGTTTCCGGATCAATTACCGAAGCAAGGTTAATAGTCACATGTAAAACCAGGAAAATAACAAGAAAAAGCCCGGATAGTGCCATGACTATTTTTCGGGCAATAGAGGATTTTATCAATGCACTCATTGGAGATGAATTTTGATCCCCAAAAATACGGCACACCCCTTTTATTAACAAACATCTGGGGGCATTCGTTTTTATTTAGACTGATTTTAAGCAAACCGGAGCAGCATATTGAAAAAAGTATGCGAAAATCATGGGTATTGCGTACAAATTGATAAGTAGAATGGCACCTTAAATTTTTTTGAACGATATTACTGAACGCAAAAAACCACCTCGAAAAACCACAATGGATATTGGACTCCTGTCTGTTAGTATGAACGTGTATTCCACCAAGCGGATAGCGGAAGAGGCAGAATTACGGGGTCATTATATTGAACTCATAGACCATACCAAGTGTTCGGTAAAACTGGGTTCTGGTAAACCCAAAATTTACCTGGGAGACGAAAACATAACGGATGAATTCCATGCCATAATCCCGAGGATAGGGGCCAAGGTTACCCGGCACGGGGCCGCAATTGTCAAACAATTCGAATTGAACGGCATATTCAGTACCGCAAAGGCGTTGGGAATTATCCGGGCGAGGAACAAGGTGCGTACCTTACAAATCATGTCGCGGAAAAATATCCCCATCCCGGAGACCCTTTTTTCCATCAACCCCGATAATATAGAGGACCAGATCAAGATCCTGGGAGGCACCCCGGTAATCATAAAGCTACAGGAAGGCACCCATGGCTTGGGGGTTATTCTTGCCGAATCAAAAAAGTCGGCCAAGTCTATTATTGACACGTTTTATAAGATGGACACCAGCATCCTCTTACAAAAGTATATAGCAGAGGCCAATGGAGAAGACATACGCATCTTTGTTGTCGGGAACCAGGTGGTTGCCAGTATGAAAAGGGCCAGTACTGTAGAGGAATTCCGTTCCAACGTGCATCGTGGAGCAGAAACTGAGGTTGTTGAAATTACCCCCAAAGAGCGGGAAATTGCCCTCAGTGCTGCAAAATACCTCGGCCTTGGAGTAGCCGGAGTAGACCTCATCCGTTCTAACAAAGGCCCTTTGCTACTGGAGGTAAATGCCTCCCCGGGCCTGCATGGTATCGAGACCACTACCGGAGTAAATGTAGCCAGGGAAATTGTCACCTACGTTGAACACTACGCAAAAGGCAGGCATTAACCCAGCTTATTCTTCCATATCCGCGAGCTGGGTACTCAGGGATTGTGTGGAAAGTTGTACTTCAATCAGGCTCAGTACCAGGGAAATCATCAGGGCAAAAAGGCTGCCGCCGAAGATCAGATTTGCCCAAATGTTCAGCTCTACATAAATCAGGAACATGGTTATGGCACTTAACAGAAAACTGATAATTGCCACCGCCTGCATATGTTTAATGATACGAAGGCGGCGTTGTAATTGCTCTACCTGTATTCCTATACGCCTGGAACCGGTTGCCTTAAATTCACCATGCAATTGCCGGATTAACGCAGCAATGGCCAGATAGCGCGCATTGTAAGCGAGCATACTCAGGGATATGGCGGGGAACAAAAGTGCGGGAATGCTTAGGGTTAGTTCCATGATCTACCTTATTCAATGGTGAAAGAAACTTTTTCCGCTACGCGTTTTCCTTCAAGCTCCACGGTATACTCACCCTTGGGCAAATAGGTTTTACCATCCTGTGCTTTTTTTAGCTCCTTCTTAATTTTCTTGAGGAAATCGGTCTTTCCCTGTTTTGAAAAAGCAAGGTCATAGGAAAGCACATTCAGGCCTTTGTCAGCTTCCAGGGACACCTCACTTACAACAATATCATCCTGATATCTGATATAGGCAGTGTAGGGTCCTGTGGTGCTAGAATAAAAAACAATATCCAGTCCGGGGGTCACGGGTTTTCCCCAGGTACTATAGCTGTTTCCCCATCTGGGAGAATGCCTTATTTTATCTAATTCAAAAACGTATAGCGGGCTTTTCATGATTTCCGCATCGAGTAGTTGCAGATGTGATATATCAGCACGGTAGATACTACGGCCATGGGTGCCCACAACCAGGTGTTTTGCTTCTGGTTGGATAACCAGGTCATGTACGGCTACATATGGGATCCCTTGCTGAAACCACTGCCAAGTAGCGCCCTGGTCCAAAGTAGCATATAAACCGTCATCAGTTCCCACGAAGAGCAAGTTTTCATTATCCGGATCTTCCGTGATGACGTTTACAGGTGAGGGGGGTAGCCCTTCACCAATAGAAACCCAGGTTTTGCCAAAGTCTTCACTCTTATAGACATAAGGGGTGAAGTCGTCCCAGCGATACCCGTTCAGGGTGGCATAGACCCGACCTATTTTGTGTTTTGAGGCAACTACCCGGCTTACCCAGAGGTTTTTGGGCAGGGAGGCGGAAATATTTTCCCAGTTGCCGCCTCCGTCTTTACTCATATGGATCATGCCATCGTCACTTCCCACATACAAAAGCCCGAATTTGAAAGGAGATTCCGATATGCTGGTCAGGGTTCCGTAGGCTACATTTCCTTTTTTACCGCCTGCAGTAAGGTCATCAGAGATTGCCTCCCAACGATCTCCCTGATTCAGGGACCGATGCAACTTGTTTCCTCCAAAATAGAGGATATCCTGGTTGTGCGGGGATAATAAAATTGGCGTTTGCCAGTTGAAGCGATAAGGTGTTTCCCCGAGTTCGTGTTTGGGTTGAATGGCCTTGCGTTTCCCGCTGCCCAGGTCCAGACGGTAATAGTTTCCAAATTGAAATCCGGTGTAAACGATGTTCGGGTTTCTATTATCTATTTGAACCTGCATGCCATCGCCGCCCATGATCGCTTTCCAGGGATTATGTCCCGTTTGCAACCAACGGTTATCCATCCTTGCCGTATGTGGGCC